>JAPULM010000581.1 GCA_027294925.1 bacterium | reverse complement strand
GGGAAGGATGTACCCCCAGCTCGTGGGCGACAATCTGCGCAAAGGTGGTCTCTGATCCCTGACCGTGCGGTGAGATACCGGTGTAAACGCTAACCTGGCCCGAAGGCTCAATATGCACCCGTGCGTGTTCGAGCCGATGTTCGCCGGAAGCGCCGGATGACTTGATAAAGGTGGCTAGACCAAGACCAAGGAGCGCCTCATGCGGTTGCCTGTGCTGCGCTTTTTGCCGCCAGCTTTTGTAGTCAACCAGCTGCAAAGCGCGATCCAGGGTCAGCTCGTAATCGCCCGAGTCGTAGGTAGCGCCGATGGCGCTGTGGTACGGGAAGGCGTCGGTTGGAATATAATTCTTTCTTCTCACCTCTGCCGGATCGAGCCCGAGGTCGCGGGCAATCAGATCCATGCTGCGCTCCATGTAGAAAGCAGCTTCAGGACTACCGGTGCCCCGATAGGCACCAGTCGGCGTTTTATTGGTGACTACGGCGACCAACTCGGTACTGATGGCTGCAACGTGGTAGGGCCCGTTGATACGGCGGCAAGTATTGAAGGGGGCAAATGGCGTGGTGAGGAGAAAGTAAGCGCCCAGGTCTGCTACGATGTGGGCGCGTATGCCGAGTATGACGCCATCGCGCCGTACGGCGATTTCTACCTCGGCGCTTTGTCCCCGTCCGTGGTAGGTGAGCAGATTTTCTTGGCGCGTTTCGCTCCACTTAATGGGTTTTTCGAGCCGCAAGGCGAGATAAGGAATGAGAAAGTCTTCGGGAAACAGACAGTCTTTGACCCCGAAGCTGCCGCCCACCTCGGGGACAATGACCCGGATGGTAGTTTCGGCTCGATTGAGCAGCCGTGCAAGATAGGTCCTGACGCGATGCGGCGCTTGGGTGGAGTCCCATACGGTGAGCTGGTCCGACTGGGGCTGGTAGTGGGCCAAGACGCCGCGCCCTTCTACCGGTGAGGGGGCCACGCGTGGTATCTGGTAGTGCTGGCGGATGATGTGGTCGGCCTGAGCAAAGGCCGCTTCCAGGTCGCCACCTTGCTGGCGTAATCGCATCGCGACGTTGCTGTCCCACGCCTGGTGTACGATGGGCGCCTCGGGGTCTAGCGCCGCAAGGGGGTCGATAACAGGAGGCAGAGGCTCGTAGTCGACGCTGATCAAGTCCAGCCCGTCGCGGGCCACATAGGGGTCTTTGGCTACCAGGATGGCGATGGGCTGCCCGACATAACACACCTTATCTTTGGCTAGTAGCGGGTGCTCGGGAACACGCAGCTCATCTACCGGTCTACCTGGCCCCATCGGTCTGGGCGGTATGTCTTTGAGGATGCCGGCGATGTCCGCTCCGCTTAGGACCGCAGCCACCCCCGCTAAGTCGCGGGCGGCGGAGGCATCCACCGAGCGGAGGCGGGCGTGCGCATGCACACTTCGTAGAACCGCAGCGTGGTGCATATCCGGTAGCTGGATGTCATCCAGAAATGAACTACTGCCCGTTATCAGTCTAGGGTCTTCAAACCGCTTCAGGGGTTGTCCGACGTAGCTCAACGTGTTTCGCCTCCCTATCTAAAGTGCCTAGACAAAAGTTTTTCCGCACGCCGCATTCTGCATTAGCCTGTGGTGTCCAATGTAGAGGCTTTGCGTCTTGTGGTCAAGGATGTTGCGGCGCGATGTCCTGGGTGATCTCACCCCCCTTTGAAATTCTTTGCTGAAGCGGCTATCCTCAGCACTATGGATAGAACAACCCCTGCCAGCCAGCCCACAACATTGCTGCGTCTCAACACCGAGGCCAAACACTACAAGTGGCTGGTGGCCACGATCGTGCTGGTGGCGGGTGCCACCCAGACCTTTGCGGGAACCAGTATCAATCTAGTCATTCCGCGTATGATGGCCGCCTTTGACACCGATCTGGCCACCACCCAGTGGGTCGTCACCGGATGGCTACTCGCCCGTACCTTGGTCATGCCCCTGCTGGGCTGGATAGGCGGCATCATCGGCAATCGAAACATGTTTGTCGGTATTATGGCCGGCTTTGTCCTCACCACCACGGGATGCGGCTTGTCCACCAGCATTGGCATGCTGATCGCCTTCCGCGTCCTGCAAGGGCTCATTTTAGGCAGCATGGAAGGCTTGACGGCGGTTATTCTGGTCGGCGTTTTTCCGCCGCATCAACGCGGCTTAGCTCTAGGGCTAAGGTCGGTCGGCTGGTCAGCGGGGCAAATCGTATTCTATACGGTAGGCGGGTACTTGATCGAGCAAATTTCCTGGCGTCTGGTGTTTTTTCTTGGTATTCCATCAGCTATCGCGGCGCTAGTAGGCGGATTATTGGTGCTGCCGCAACAACGCGATTATCAAAAGACGCCCGTCGACCATCCCGGCCTACTTGCCCTGGCTGTTTTTTTGGTGCCCTTACTGCTCGCCATTAGCTTTGGCCGTGACAGCAACACGCAAGTATCGACGCTGCTTTGGCTAGGCATCGTCGCCTTGATCGGCGGCGTGTTTTTCATCCTGCGCGAACTGTGGGCCGCTTTTCCAGCCGTTAATCTCCGGTTGTTCAAGATTCCCACCTTCCGACTGGTCTGTAGCACTGCCTTTTTAAACAACGTCGGTCTGTTTGGCGCCCTCTTCATGGTGCCCATTTTCCTGCAACAGGTCATTGCTCTCTCTCCCCTGCAAGCCGGACTGGTCATCGTACCGGCGCTTGTCGTATCTGGCATCAGCGGGGTTGTCACTGGCCGCCTGAGTGATCTCTTGCCTCCACCCTTGGTCATTATCACCATGATGCTGTCGTTATCAATTATCTTCTACTCGTTCTCATCGGTCACCGCACTGACTGCGGTAGCAGTCATTGTCATGTATGTGATTCTTTACCGCGTTTGTATGACTGGCGTCATGCCCGCCTTAGCCGTGCTCACCGTGCAGTCTGTCGACCAGGAACAGGTGCGTATGGGGCAAGGGTTGCTCGGGCTGACCCGGAGTATCGGTGCATCGTTAGGGGTGGCCGTCACCAGCGTATTTTACGAGAGAAGACGCATCTGGCATCAACTGCAGGCTTATGATGCGTACGATACGACCACGCCGACACACCACGAGGCCTTGGACACCATCAAACAGCATTTGCATCAAGCCGGCATCAGGGGGGCCTCTGCCGATCAGGCAGCCATGAGCACTCTACGTCGTCAGATGGACATCGAAGCCGTTGCCGCTGCCTTCCGGGATAGCTTTGTGTTGATTTCCGTTTTTTTTCTAATTGCAGTTTTACCGACGCTTTATCTTCTCATCCGATACAGAAGACGCCCTAGCTGAGCATACCCTAAACGTATGATCGGGCTATAGATAACATAGGTGTCAGCCAATCGTGCCCGCCATCGAGAGGGGCACAATCGTGTGACTCAAGCTTTGTTTGCACGACACGATGCTGCAAGCGGGAGGTTAAAATGAACACGCCTTTTTTGACCACAGTCATTGGCAGCATGCCGAAACCAGCTTGGCTGTTTGAACCTAGCTTGTTTCACGCCGACAACAAGGATCATCACGGTAGTGGCTCGGACTGGGCTTTTGAGGGTGACCTGTTACGCGATGCGCAAGATGACGCCACGCGGGCCGCAATTCACACCCAAGAACGCATCGGTCTTGACATCATTAGCGATGGCGAGCTGCGCCGCAAGTCCTATCTGACCTACATCACCATGCGCTTACAAGGTTTTGATTACCAGACACTGGCCGCAAAATGGATTCGAGATGGCCGTCGCTTAGGCCAAGTGGGGCGATGTGTCGGGCCGGTACGCCGGACTGCCCCCATTCTACTAGAGCATTTGCGGTTCCTGCTCGCCGAGGCCCGCACTGCGGTCAAAGTTACCTTGCCGGGTCCGATGACGGTGGTCGATTCGACCTACGACAACCACTACGGCGACGAACGGGCACTCGCCATGGACGTTGCCGCAGCGTTGAATGCGGAAGCCCGTGAGCTGGACGCCCTGGGGCCAGCGGTGATCCAATTCGATGAACCGGTCTTCAGCCGCTACCCCGAAAAGGTTGCCGCATGGGGCATCGAAGCGCTTGATCGGTGCGTCGACGGTCTGCAGGCGCAGACCGCGGTCCATATCTGCTATAGTTACCCGTCGCCGCAGCTGCCGCGTCCCATCAAGCCAAGCTATGCAGCCATTTTACAAGAGCTAAACCGCTCGCGCATTGACCAACTTGCCCTGGAGTTCGAAGCGCCAAAGCTCGATCCCTCCCTCTTACAGCATTGTCCCTCGAAGACGGTGCTATTTGGCTGCATCGACAACGGCACCACAGCACTTGAGTCGCCCGCGGCGATTGCCGCTCGACTTCTGGCAGCGGCTGAATATTTACCGCCGAGTCAATTGCAA
>JAPULM010000580.1 GCA_027294925.1 bacterium | reverse complement strand
GGTCACGCCTGCAGTTTTTGCCCCAAGGAAGACAGCTGCACTCTGGACAAGGCCAACCATAGCAAAGTGCATATGGAGCAGCGACTGTCCAAAATTAACTGGATTATCCCCGTGATGGCCAACAAGGGTGGCGTTGGCAAGAGCACAGTGTCTGCCAACCTGGCGGTAGCACTGGCGCAACTCGGATATGCGGTAGGTCTGGCCGATGGGGATATTCACGGGCCCAACATCGCCCGCTTATTCGGTATGCAGGAAGAGAAAGTCAAGGTCACGGGGCGCGGCGTTAACGCGCCAAGCTATGAGATCGAGGGTCGCGGTTCACTGCGGGTGGGCTCACTGGCGTTTTTCCTCGAAACAAGCGATACACCGGTGGTGTGGCGCGATGCCTACAAACACGATTATGTCCATCATATGCTCGGTTCTTTTGATTGGGGCGTTCTGGATTTTTTGATTGTGGATATGCCGCCGGGTACTGGCAACGAACTCATTACGCTGGGAGATGTCCTGAAGGGCTGCAATACCAGTGCATTGCTGGTGACTTCCGCCGACGCCATCGCCTTGCAAGACACCCTGAAGGCCGCCCGCTATTGCAAGGAGTCCGCCCTCCCGATACTGGGCGTGGTGGAAAACTATGCTGGCACGATCTGTCCCCACTGCGGCGGCGAGTTCGACATGTTTCCGCGGGCCCCGGAAATCGAACAATTTGAACAACAGGGGATTGCCACCTTGGCGCGTCTTCCGTTCACCCCAGCAATAGGTGCCGGTGCCGCTGCAGGGGCACCTGTTGCCGGCGACGAAACCTCACCACTACACAAAGTATTTGAAGACCTGGCCAAAACCTGCCGGGACCAATTGGTACAGCAACAGCGAAGCATGCTGGCATGAATACCACCGCGCCCGATTCAAGCAGACGTCGCTTCCTGACCAGATTGTTTACCGCGCCCGATGCGGCTCTGGCACGAACAGAGCTTACAACCATCCCTGAACTTCGTCAGCAAACCGATGGCGTGTTGTGGGCTGTTGCCGGCGACGCGCCCGATAATCTTTTTGTTGCCGGTGATGACGGTGTTGTCTTTCATTTCGATGGCGAGCACTGGCAGCGGGAAAACCTGGGCAGCAAACTCCATGTCCACGCTTTGTGCATCAGGGGCGATGAAGTATATTCGGTGGGCTGGCTGGGACGAATCTGCGTAAGGGAAAACGGCCAATGGCAACCCATGCAAGGCGGACAAAACGAAGCCAGTACAGTCAATCAACCCCTGTTTGACTGTGAGGCTGCCTCTGACGGGAGTCTTTGGGCCGTGGGCGACCACGGCCGCATTACTCAGTATGACGGTGACCAGTGGATAGAGCACAGTAGCGGCTCAACCGCAAATTTGCGCGCGGTGTTACCACTTGCTGATGGACGAATATTGGCGAGTGGACTGGGTGGGACGGTGCTTGAATTGAGCGACGGCCAATGGCGGCAGATCGAAACAAATACCGGTTGCCCTATTGTCAGCATGGCGCCTCTCAGCGATGGCGCGGTGATCGCGGTTGGTGGCGAATACAGTACCGAATCCCAACAGTTTATCGGACGTATCTTTTTGTACACAGGCGACGACTGGTCCGCTGTTGAAGTTGATTACCCGCTGCCGCGGTTGCGCCGGATACGCAGGGAAGGCAGCAACTTGCTGATTACCGGCGACGGTGGCACCGCATTTCGCTGGACCGCAGACGGCGTTAGCCAGCTGGCCACCCGTTTGCGCTACGACCTGCACGACGTGATCAGTTTTGCCGATGGCCAGGCCCTGATCTGTGGTGACGATGGCACAGTATTGCAGGAGGCACCGCTTGAAGAACAGTCAGGGCAAGTTATCACCAGCAGCAGGGCCAGGTGGCAGCAAATCTCCAACGGCGAAACCAACAAAACCCTGCGCACCCTCTGGGCCATTGACGCTGAGCATGTCATCGCCGCGGGTGACTCTGGCACGGTAGTACACCTGAGCGATGGACAAATTACAGTCACCGAGACACCGGGAAAACAGCGTATTCATGCTCTGTGGGGTAGCTCACCCAGAAATATATTCGCTGTCTGCGACGCCGCTACCATTCTTCATTTTGACGGCAAAGAGTGGAGCGTGGCTCACCAAGGAGGCGTGGATACAGCGCTACTGGCTATTACCGGATTCGGCCCCCATGATATTTTCGCGGTCGGGGACAGCGGCTACGCTCTGCGCTACGACGGCCTCATGTGGCGGAAGATCGAAACCGGCATCAAACAGGAGCTCTATGGTCTGTGGGGCCAGGACTCCCAACACCTGCTCGCAGTCGGTGGCGGCGGCGTCATCCTGCGCTGGAATGGTGAACGCTGGAAGTCCTTCGGCGCCGGTACCGACCAGGATCTCTACGGCGTACACGGCAGTTCTTTGAACAAATTGTTTATCGCCGGTCTGGCCGGCACCTTGATACGCTTTGAAGATAATAGCTGGCACCGGGAATTCTCCGGCGTGCGCAGCGATCTGCACGCGGTGGCGGGCAACAACCATGAGTTTTTTGTAGTGGGATCCAATGGCACCATTCTCAGAAACAGCGACGGTATCTGGGAACCGGAAGACAGCGACTGCGACAATACACTGCAAGCAGTTGCAGCCACTGAAAACGGAATATTCGCCGTCGGCTCTGGCGGCCTATTCTTGAGAAGACGACTCCCCTAAGCCCGTAGCACTACGTCCAAATAGTTGACTCGCTACTTGCCCGGTAATCCCGCCGCAAAGATCTTCAGCATCTGCCTGGTTTCCGGGCGCAGATTTTCAATGCCGCCGTAGGGCATACCATGGGTCGGCGGCCGGTCAGGATACTTGCGCTTGTTCGCCATATGACGCTTGGCCATGGCAACGAACTGGCCCCCGGCCCAGACGCCATATTTGACGCTTTCCTCCGGGCGCTGCTCGCGTGGATCGCGGTAGAGGTCAAATATGGCGGCGCCGATGGGGTTTTCCCCGGGCGCCGGTAAGTGCATCTTGTACTTGTTCTTGACGATGGACTTCAGGTGCGGGCCCTCGTAGACGTGCACGTAATCGCGACGGCCGTGGGTATCCCCCAGCAACAACATAGCACTCTGGTCAAGCCCATCAATCAGCCGGTCCCGCGGCACTTCATCCATGGCGTCGGCGAGCCGGGCGAAGGTGGTGAACAGGTCGGAGATGTGGATGATATCGTTGATGTAGCTGCCGGGTTCCAGCACCCCTGGCCAGCGCATATAGGCGTTGACACGGATGCCACCTTCCAGGTGTTGGGCCTTGCCGCCGCGGTAAATCCGGTCAGATGCCCCGGTAATGCTCAGGTATTGCATAAAGGGGCCGTTGTCGCCCATTACCATAATAATGGTGTTGTCGGCGATACCGAGCTTGTCCACCTCGGCCACAATTTCACCAATCCACTCATCCACCAGCTGCATACGCTCTGCCACCGTCCCACCGTTGAGTGTTTTGAATTCCTTGATATCAGTGCGGGTGAAGGCCAACGGATACAGGGGCCAGTAGTTCAGAAAAAACGGCTTGTCCTGCTTGGCCAGTTTGCGCAATTGGCCGACGGCGTTGCGCTGGTAGCGCTCGTTCATCTCCAGGTACTTCTGCGCCGACCATCTTTCGCCCGGCTTGAGGTCTATCTCGTAGAGCTTTCCATTTCTCACCTCAACCCCGGTAACCATATGACTGGCATTGACGATAAACTGTGCATCCAGGGTGTAAGTATTGGCCTGCCCATCCGGGTTGGCACCGGCGATCTGGTTGGCGATTTCACCATCGTCGTGCATGATCGCAAGTTGACCCTGCTGGTGGATGGGGAATTCCGCGTGCATGAAGCCCTGCTCGTTGGCATAGGCTTCCTGAATATCCCCAAGGTGCCATTTGCCCACATGGGAGGTGTAGTAGCCGGCTTTTTTGAGCACTTCAGCCAGAGTTATTTCATCACCGGACAGACCTTCACCCGCCAGCGTGGCCTTGGCCTCCGTCAAGCCCGTGCGTACCGGGTAGCGACCCGTCATCATGGCCACCCGCGTGGGCGTACAGGAGGGCTCG
>JAPULM010000058.1 GCA_027294925.1 bacterium | reverse complement strand
ATGATACGGTCGATTCCGCCACCGGCGAGGTCGATCGCACCAGGCGCGTGACACGATGCCCTTCGGTGCTGATAAAATGAACCAGAGCAGACCCGACTAAACCTGTTGAGCCGCTGATTAGAATGTTCATCGGACATCTCTCCTTAAATGGCTGGCCGGCTTGACGTGCCGTATCCCGTTAACTCAACATACCCTTTGCCAATTGATTTGCCTTGCCGCCGGACATCAACCGCGCCTTCCCAGTAGTATAGGTTGGGAAGGATGCGGCTACGGTTCTCTTGATTGGCCATGGCAGGTACGATTTCCAGCTCCAATGCTGCCTGCGCGATGCTAACAGTCCATCGCGATGGATACTTGCTTGACGTTGTGGGGCTTCTCCACCGCTCCTGCACCTGAATGGTAAATGCTTGACGCCCAAGGTATTGGGTTTGGCCATCAGGCTGCACAAGGGTTGCACTGGCAAAATCCACCGAACCGTTTTTGTCTCTCAGCAGATAGAGCATGATCTCACGGCCATCATTGAGTTGAAGACTGAACCAATCCCATCCAACCTGATGAGCAGCTAGCTGATTGGAGCCGAATTCTTTATCCATCCAGCTCTGTCCTGTCACCGACCACGTCTTGCCAGCAAGGCTGACACGGCCTGTCGTGTGCAGACGGGTAAAGCTGTAATAGTGACTGGCCGCAGGGGTTTCCGTCGTAGCGCTCGTTCCTTTGCGGCTGAAACCATTAGGCCCTTGAAAGATAAGGGGTTTGAGTGGGCGGGTGGATAGCGAGAAGCTAAAACCCTGTGCCGCATCGATCATCTCGAAGTCAAATGCCTCGCCGTTCCATGATAGACGCCATTTACCGTCGGTTCCAGCCGGCGCTTGGCTCCACGCGATGAGCGGATCGGGATAGGCACCGAATCCACCCAGGAGGGGAACGGCACGATAAAACACTTCACTGAAATGATGCTTTTGCTTGGCCAGATCGCCAATCGTGGCATGTCCCATAATCAGATCGCGTGCGGCCCAGTTTGACGCCGCTGTCGGTTTGGTTGGCGAAATACCGATTCGGAAGAAGGTGAACTGGTAGCCGAATCGTTGACCATCATCGGCCTGTAAATGCCCGGTGAAATACCACCACTCGGTTTTGTAACCATGACGAGCCCAGTGATCGGCGGGGAAAGACCAGACATAGTCTTTCTGCGCCACTTTCCACTTGGTGTCATTGGTGGCGCTTGATGAGAACACCACCATAAGCGTGAGAAGCACGGCAAGAATCGTCGACTTGGGGTGTGCGGTCATAACCTTGCGACTCCTGAGGGCGCTTTAGTGCGCGCCATAGACGAAAGCGTAAATTGTTGGCTAACGCTGTCTCGTTTAGCAGCGGTGACAGGGTTCTTGATTGAGGTTTTACAGGTCATCGCGGCTGAGTTCTGTAGCTGGCGTTCGGCTTGCCCGTAGCGCCGGATAAATACTTGCCAGAACGGCGGCCCCGATAATCGTTGTGGCTTGCCACAAGATCGACCCCCACGGGACATACGGTTGAATGGTCCAGCCAAAGTAGGCTCGATTGATCACAAAAATCAAGATGCCGGCGAGCAAGATGCCGCCACCCAGACCCAGTAGTAAACCGATCGAGGCCATCCCCAGGCCTTTACCTAAATAAATACCGAAGATCTGGTAGCGCGTGGCCCCGATCGACCGGTAGAGCGCCAGTTCGGAGACCTGCTCGCGCGCCAGCACCAGCAGCATCAGGGCAATGCCGGAAACTGCAACCAGCAAGCTCATTACCTGAAGGAGCCGGGTTACGGCAAAGGTCTGATCGAAAATCTGCAACACCTCGTCACGTAGACGACGATTGCTGCGGATCTCGAGTGGGGCATTGGGGAGGACAGCCTTGAGCTCGTCTACTACCCGGTCGATGTCAACGCCTGGCTTTAGATACAGGGCAATGCTGTTAATAGGGCCTGGGCCAAAGGCCTTGGTCATTGTCTCGAGATCCATGACTACAGCACCGCCTTCGGTACTGTAGTCATAATAAACTGCAGCAATCGGAAAGGATTTGGCGCCCTGGGCGGTATAGATTGGCAGGTGATCGCCGCTCCAAAGGTCAAGCTTGCGGGCCAGCGTCTCGCCAATGAAAATCCCCTCCCCGTTTAGAACCGTTTGATAGGCGATATGCGAATCGCCGTTGAGCAATGGAAATCGCACCCCACTTTCCTTCAGCCCCATGTCGACGCCGGTAATGCCGATGCGTTGCTCGCCAGTATAACCCAGGAAGCCACGCAAGCGATCAACAGCTTGAACGCCCGGGTGGCGGGTCAGGACTGCGATCACAGCGGGCGACAGGCTGCCTTCACTGCCTTTGCCGCGCCAGGAGACCGGGGCGGCATAAATATCTGCCTGCAGCGACGTTCCAATCCACACTTCAAGGGTGCGACGAAAGCTACCGATCATCAAGGTGATGCCAACTAGCATGCTGATGGCGACCGTCAGAGCGGCCACGGCGACAGCTGATATCTGCAAGCGGGCGGCTAGCGCTTTGAAGCTATATTTTAGACCAAAGCTATTGGCAGATAGCCGTCCGCAGCATTCACGGATGAGCAATGGCACCAGCAAAGGCAGGCCGATCAGCAAGGCCAAAGCCAGGATAAAGCCAGCCGGTTGCCAATGTTGCCCTAATGTCCAATACCACAATCCCGCCACCGCCATGAGGGATAGGCCACTGGCGAAAAGGCGAGGCGCTAGAGAGCCAACCTTCTCGTGTAAGGTGAAAGCCGCCAACAGCGCGCCTGTGTCCCGACGACTCATGTCCAGAGCTGGCAGTATGGCTCCTGCTGCTGCGCCACCCATCCCGATCATCCCGCCCAGTGCGTAAAGCCACCACGTCATCTGAAGTTTCGAAATGCCTTCGAGAAGATAGAGATTGGAGAGTGTCGCACTGACCACCTCGACATTCGCCTGGGCTGTCCAATATCCGAGCGGCAGACCCAGGCAGACGCCGAGTCCGCCTAGTATGGTCGCTTCACTCATGATAAGGCCCAAGACCTGACGGCGTGTTGCGCCGAGTGAGCGTAAGAGACCAAACTCTTTACGACGCCGCACCAGCGACGCCTGGATGCTGCTGTAGACCAAAAACAGACCGACAAACAGACTGATCAAACTCAGCCCTGTCAAGTTGAGCCGAAATGCCGACAGCAGCCCCTTTGCCTGCTGCTCGCGTTGTTCAGGCGTCACCACGCGGACAGATTCGCCAAGTTTTGCCTGTAAGCGTTGTTGAACCTCTTGGCGCGCCGCTGGGTCCACTAGTTTTAAATCAATCTGGTGAATCGAGCCCTGGTGTCCGAGTAAGCTCTGCGCCTGGGCGATATCCATCACCACAAGTCTTGGGCTAGCCATTGGATTGACGGCTTGAAAATCGACCATGGCGCCAACCACCAGCTGCACCACGCGCGATCCAATGGTGACAACAAAGGGTTGGCCAATGCGCCATCCCATCCGCTTGGCAAGAGTTGGTGTGACTGCTGCCCATCCCGGTGTGGTTAGGCTAGCCGAAAAATCGCTGGGTTCGTCCTGCCAGGGCATCTTTAGCGCTGCGAAAAGGTCTACCCCGATGACATCGAGAAAACGCCCCTGCTGCCCTTCGAGAACCGCGTCAACCCGATATAACGGCCAGGCAGACTGGACGCCTGGCGTCGACAGGACGGCTACATACAGGGTTTCGGAAAAACTGGGGGTGCGCCCTAAAACCGTCAGGTCCGCGTCGCCACTGATAGCCGCCACACTGCCCTCGAACGCTGCCACGGCATTGCGGTTGATAATCTGAATCGACAACACTGAGGCCACCCCCAGTGCAACCCCGAAGACGGTCAGTAAGTAAAGACTCCGTCCGGCTCGAAAGTGTGCCGAAAGCGCCTTTGAAAAGTAGCCTATCATGTCGGTGATCACTCACCAGTGGCGGGCGGTTGAAGGTGCGGGGTTGCCAGCCTGCCGCTGTGCAAACGCCATACGTCGTCCGCCAATGCAGCAAAGTGGCGACTATGCGTTACGTAGATCAGCGTGCTGCCTTCCTCCTTCGCCAGCGAGAACAGTAAGGCCATCACACGTTCACCGCTTTCGTCGTCGAGATTACCTGTTGCTTCATCCGCCAATAGTAATTGTGGACGTCTTAGTAGGGCTCGGCAAATGGCTACCCGCTGTAATTCTCCCCCGGAAAGCTTCTGGACACGATCATTGGCGCGATCTTGCAGGCCGACCCGATTGAGAAGCTGCATGACACGCGGCTCGAAGTCTGACGCCTTGTCGCCCGCGATCATTGCCGGCAGAGCCACGTTGTCACGAATAGACAGATGCTGCATGAGGTAAAAGAATTGGAATATAAGCCCGACGTAATCGCGCCTCAGTAAGGTCCTGGCAGCTTCCGATAAGCTCGAAAGCTGTTGCCCCATCACGCTTACCTCGCCCTGGGTCGGGAGGTCAATGCCGGCTGCAAGGTGTAGGAGGGTTGATTTCCCACTGCCGCTACGGCCGACAATCGCAATGCGTCGACCCGTGGGGACGTCGAATGATATATCGCGCAGCGCATAGCGAGGCTGGCGACTAGATGTATCGTAGGCTTTGGTTACCGAACGGAATGAGAGAGCCGTCTCTGGGCGGTTAGATCGCATTGCCATATGATTACCGAGTGGTGGCCGTCACACGTCAAGCCGCTTTGGCGCCAAATTACCGGCGCAGTCGAAAAGATGTTAACCGGCTCAATAAACAGCAATGTAGGTAAGCGGATGAGCTGCTAACAGCGTTGGTAAGCGCCGCTTATCAGCAGCCGCAATGGAGCTAGAGTTTGTACAGCTGAACGGCATTGCCCCACAGTATTTTGTCCCGTTCAGCCTCCGGAACACCCTGAAAACTACGAGTCACATAGTCTCGAGTCGAAGGCCAGGTGGAGGTCGTCTGCGGGAAGTTTGTGCTCCACATAATATTATCCACACCAATATGATGACGTCCCTTAATAGGCATCTGGTCATACCAACCGGTTAAATAACATTGCCGGTGAAACATTTCCGACGGTGTCATGTCGTAACCTTCCTGGTCCAGGCGTTGCCGCTCGAACTGATGATCGGCAGTTTCGAGTTCGTAGACGCCCCATCCCAGGGAGCTTTCAGCAAACACCACCTTAAGGCTGGGAAAGCGCATGAGGATGCGGGAGTATAGGAAATTAGCGACAAGCTGAACGCTACTCACCGGACGGGTTAAGGCGCCGAGGGCGTCGGCCAGTTTTGGGGAGAGGTCTTGATAGGCTGGAAATTGAATCTGTGTACTCGAACCGGCATGGAAGCAGATTGGCACCTGCAACTCCTGGCACGTTGCCCACAGCGGATCGTAATCCGGCTCATTAATGTGCGGAACTTCCCGTAGATGCATGGGGACGCCAGGAAAAACGACACCTTTGTGTCCCTTATCAACGGCACGCCGAATTTCTTTCACGGTTTCCTCAATAGGAAACAGTGGCACGAGACACAGCGGCACAAATCGCTCACTCGTATCGGTCCACTCTTCAATAAGCCAGTCGTTATAGGCCTGCACGCAGGCCAGTTCCAGCTCCAGATCGGTGATGCGTCCGAACGTCTCGCCGGCCAGACCGGCAATGGTAGGATACAAGACGGAATAATCCACCCCGTCCGCATCCATGGCGCGTAATCGTTCGTCAGCTACGTAGGTCATGGTCGGCACGTCCGCCCAGCGCTGGGGAGCCTCGGTCCGGTCGGGCATAGTGGCGCCTACAGCCGCAACACCATTGAGGGGCAATTTTTGTCCATCCACAACCCAATATTCAGTTCCGTCGGAGGTTTGTTCAACATGGGGAATGCGATTGCCCCACTTCGACGATGACATCCTCTGGGTCCACACCTCCGGGTGTTCCTGGACGTGGTCATCGACGCTGACGAGTCCGTATTTCAAATCCATTGTAGTCGCTC
This sequence comes from bacterium, assembly GCA_027294925.1. The sequence continues at coordinate 1,602 of JAPULM010000058.1, read as the reverse complement.
CCCTTGTCGCTCGCGCATCGAACGTGTCTGGTGGTTTACCCCGCTCTCTAATGGTAAGGCGAGCGGGGTGATGGGTTTGAAGTTGCTACAGGTTATACAACCGCATCGCATTACGATAGAGCAGTTTTTCCTGATCTTCCTTGCAGACATCCTGCATCGTCCGGTCAACGAATTTCCACGATTCGGGGAAGGTCGACGTCGAGTGCGGGTAGTCGGATTCCCACATGATATTGTTAATGCCAATGCTGTGGCGGTGCTCGATGCCGGCTTGTTCGTACCAGAAGTCGACATAGACCTGACGCTGGAATTGTTCACTCGGTCGGGTGGTAATCCCTTCCGTCCACAGGTGGCGTTTTTCCCACTCGTGATCACAGGCTTCCAGGATATAGTTCACCCATCCTAGCCCTGTTTCCGCACAGACCCACTGTAGACGCGGGTAACGTTCGAGAACGCCGGAAAAAATGAGATTGGGAATAAACTGCGCTTGTGAGACGAAACTTCCGGACGGGCCCATGGCCTGTTCTTCGTTGCGCGTAAAGCCTGACCAGCGTGGCATATTGAGTTTTAAGCCGGCGCTGGCGTGCCAGTGGATCGGCACCTCCATATCTTCACAAAGCGCCCACAGCGGATCCCAATGCGGCGCATTAAAGTGTGCCAGACCGGGCTTCGACTGGCTGGGCTCGACCAGCATGGTCAGACCTTTGTGGCCTTTTTTTACCGACCGCTTTACTTCTTCGAGGACAACGTTAATATCACTCATATAGGGAATGATGGCCAGCGGGATGAAGCGGTCACTAGCCTCACGCCATTCTGCTAGTGCATCATTGTAAGCGCGGACACAATCAAGCTCGAATGTGACATCGCCCTGCAAGAAAGCAGCGTTTTGGACCGGATCATTGGGGAACAGCACTTCAGCGTCGACGCCATCCTGGTCCATGTCTTGCAAGCGAACTAGTGGACTGTACACCGGTTCTGGCACTTCTTCCCAGCGTTGCGGGAAATATTTGCGCCTCGGATCACCCATTACCGTCGGGCAATTGGCCACGCCACGATTGCCAACCAGTTCGCCATTGACGAACCAGCGTTGGACGGTTTGATCAAGAGGCACTGCCATGTGGGCCTTGTCGCTGGTTTCGACAAGATGTGGAATGGCATCTCCCCATTTGGCTTTGGACATGCGGCTGGTAAACGCATCCTTATCGACTTGTGCGTGCGAATCGCAGCTGATTAGACCGTGCTTGATCTCCATAAGCGTTCTCCTGGATCATGACGAGGTTACAAAATACATCTATATAACAGCATCATAACATATTTCTTCGTCTGCTTAGAGAGGAAATTTTAATACGCTTAGCGAATTGATCTCTTTTTTTATATTGATCTCTTTTTTTATAAGGATAATCTTACCCTTAGCACAAACTCAGACTTATCGACTTGCTTCCGGATGTCTGTGAGGTTATCTCTTATGTTGTTACTACCAGGAAAGGAAGACGAATGGACCAGACCACTGAGATGCTGCGGGATTATGCCTGTAATCTGACCTATGAGGACCTACCGGAGGGTGTTATCCATCAGGTTAAGCGTACGCGCTGATCGATACGCTTG
>JAPULM010000579.1 GCA_027294925.1 bacterium | reverse complement strand
TTCCTTCTCACCTATGCGCCCCTGGATGATTGGCAGCGTGATATTTTACAAATCATCAGGGAGGAGTCATTTTATTTCTACCCACAGTTTAACACCAAGATCATAAATGAGGGCTGGGCGAGTTATTGGCATGCGGAACTGTTTTATCAATATGACGGCGTATCGCCTGCGGAGATGATCGAATTTGCCAAACTACATGCCGGGGTGGTTAATCCTGGCGGACGTTATTCCATCAATCCCTATTATCTTGGTTATTCGATGCTGGTTGATATCGAAACCCGTTGGGACACGATGTACGCAAATGGTGACAGCGCTATAACGGGCCGCGAGAAAATTTTCGAAGTTCGCCGTGTTGAGGATGACATCTCGTTTATTCGCAATTATCTCACGGTCGAGCTGGTGGAGAAATTAGGACTTTTTGCTTATGGCCGGAATTGTCAACATCCAGCTGGACAGAACTGTCCAAAGTGCCAAGATGTTGTCATCACGAGCCGTGAACGCGATGCTGTGGTGGAAGCTTTACTGACCCCGCGCTATGCATATGGGGCGCCCCGCATAGCTGTACAGGATGTCGTCAAAAATGAACTTTATATTGAGCATCTCGACCGTCAGACGACCTTTCTCGATCGACGCTATGCCGATCAGACGATCGCTTATATCGGAGAACTTTGGGGGCATGCGGTGCATTTGTTGACGAGCGACGAACAAGGTAAAGATACAACCCTGACATTTAATGGATCTTAAGTTATTTCGGTCTAAGTGCTTTAGGACACCGACCCTTTTCTATAACGTTTGTATAAAATCTGACCAAATCTCCACAAATCGATCCAACTCGTGATCCCCCATTGGGACGGAAAGGTTGCCGACCATTTTCGCTCCGAGATAGATACCGTGATTCAACAAGTGTAAAAATAGTTTCTGACGCAGAGCAAGATTTTGTCCCTGCGCACTGCGATAATGCGTAACCGTTTGATCTGTACATTGGATGCCAAAGAATGACGCCGTGCCGGTGATCCGCAACGGTACATTAGAACTACGAGCTAGCTCATCAAGTTGGTGGCGGAAGGTCAAGGCCCGTTCATTTAGCCGCTGGTAGACGTCGGGGTTTAATTGCCGCATGGTGGCTAGACCTGCTTGCATGGTCATCGGATTGCCATTGAAGGTGCCACCGTGGGGAATTGATGGAGCACCGGAAGTAGCGTCGAAGGCAGACATGATGTCAGCCCGTCCGCCGCAAGCGCCGACTGGCAAACCGCCTCCAATAATTTTGCCTAGGCAAGTTAAATCCGGAAAAATTTCATACCACTGTTGGGCGCCGCCGGGCGCCATACGAAGCGTTTGCACCTCGTCGAAGATTAACAGGGTGTTCTGACCATCACAAGCGTCGCGGATGCCAGCTAGATAATCCGCATCGGCCGGTACATAGCCAATACCCGCCAGAACCGGTTCAATGATAACCGCCGCCAAGTCCGCTTGATGCTGGGCGATAATGCGCCTGGCCGACACAGAATCATTGAACGGGATAATGACAAGATCATCAATTGTATTAGGCGTGATGCCAACAGAGCTGGCGACGGGCTGGGGCGCATGCAGACTGCCAGCACGGCTTAGGTCAGTCGCCACGCTAATACTGACATGATCACTGGTGCCGTGGTAGGCACCTTCAATTTTGGCGATTTTAGTCTTGCCGGTATAGGCGCGTGCAGCGCGGATTGCCAAGGCGACGCCTTCGGTGCCGCTATTGGTGAAGCGCAGACGTTCTACCGATGGGACGAGATCGACAAGCAGGCGCGCCAGCTCGACTTCCGGATTGGTTGGGTTGGCAAACGCCGTCCCTTTTTCAGCCTGTGCGATTAAGGCGGCAGCGACCTGGAGGTTATGGTGTCCGAGAATAAGCGAAGTGGCGTTATTATAGAAATCGATGCGTTCGTTGCCATCGAAGTCATAAAGTAGACATCCCTCGCCTCGATCCACATAGAACGGGAAAGGTGAGAAGTAGGCAGTTAAACGTGAATTTCCCCCTGCCAGAACATTTTGGGCCTCAGCAAACAAAGCAGCTGAGGTTGGATTTTGCTGCTTATAGGTCTCGAGTTCCGTGCTGAATGAATAAGTTAGAGATGTCATGTTTTATACCTCCGACATGATCAAACCACACCATCTTGGCGGAGCTGCTCAACGGTATCTTTGTTATAGTCCAAAAGTTCGTGCAAGATTTGCTCCGTGTGTTCCCCTAAAAGTGGGGAGGCGGTAATTTCTACCGGTGAGTCGTAAAGTTTGAGCGGACAGCCGACGGTTTTGAATGTTCCTCGCTGTGGATGGGGAACATCGACAATCATACCGCGAATTTGAAGATGTTCATCGGCAAAAATGTCTGAGGTTGCCATGATTGGACCGCACGGAACACCAATTGCGTTGAGTTTGTCAGTGAGTTCAAATTTATTATATTGCATCGTCCACTCTTCGACCAAGGCATAGACCTCATCGAGCCTTTCAGTACGGGCTTCCGATGTGCTATAGCGTGCGTCGCCAATTAAGTCATCACGTCCCATAAGACCCAACAGGGCATCCCAGATTTGCGGCTGGAACACCAGATAGACGTAATCATTTGGACCACCCGGATGGCAGCGCAGCGCGGTACCGGGATGGCCGCCACCTGAGGCGTTGCCGGAACGTGGTACAGACTCGCCAAAGGTTTTGTTCGGATATTCGTCTAACGGGCCTTTCGCCAAACGTTGATGGTCGCGCATCTTAACACGAACCAGATTCAGAACACTATCCTGCATGGCGACTTCGACGCGCTGACCTTTGCCGCTATGGGTACGTTGATAGAGCGCCGCTAAGATCGCTGCGACCGTATGAATGCCGGTGCCGGAATCACCAATTTGAGCCCCCGTGCATAGGGGCGGACCATCTTCCAGACCCGTTGTGCTCATTGAGCCTCCCATAGCCTGGGCGATCGATTCGTAAGCTTTTAAGCCACTGTTAGGGCCAGTCAGTCCAAAGCCTTTAATCGAGGCATAGATGATGCGTGGATTGAGGGACTGAATGGTTTCCCAAGAAAATCCGAGGCGATCGAGGACCCCAGGTCCGAAGTTCTCAGCCAAAACATCCGAGGTTTTGATCAGTTCTGAGAAAATTTCTTTGCCCTTAGGTGTCTTTAAATTCATCGTGATACTACGCTTATTGCAATTCAGCATAGTGAAATACAAACTGTCAACATCAGGGATTTCCCGTAGCTGACCGCGGGTAATATCGCCACGTCCAGGGGGTTCGAGTTTAATGACATCTGCACCCAAAAAACCAAGTATCTGGGTGCACGATGGACCGGATTGTACATGGGTCATATCCAAAATGCGCACCCCGTCTAGGGCTTTACTCATCTTCCTCTCCTCACTCATCCTTAAACCGTTGTCATGTTAATGGGAATTATAACATGGAAGTATATGGACTCAACGCTGACAGTGAATTTAAAAAAGATGCTGCTGTCGGGTTGTGATGATAGTACCAAAATGGGCTAAGATTGGGAATGCTTGGCCTGATCGTTGCATTCAATCGGGTAGCAACCCTTGATTGGCTGCAAACATCGGATAAACTTTGACATTAACGCCCTTGCTGGTCAAACTGACGGGGTACCTACGCTGCACAGCACTTGAAATGATTGTTTGACACAGAATGCATTGGATTGCACGGTTGAATTTTTTCTGATGTAATAACGGCGGCTATATCATGACTAGAACGAATTTTTGGAGACCACAGGCATGAGTTTTAACACTATTATCGCTGAGCGTGTAGACGGGGTCGTGGTGATAACATTGAATCGTCCGGAAAAATTAAATGCCCTTAGCTTTGAGCTCATGCAAGAACTGGATCAGGAGTTCACACGTATTGCATCAGATGATGAGATCAAATGTGTGGTTCTGACCGGGGCCGGTGAGCGCGCCTTCTCCGCCGGGGCGGATATTCACGAAATGGCCGGTATGGATTCGGAAGAGCTTGAACAACGGCAAGCCTTTCGAAATGCCGCCACATGGCGTCTCGCAACCTTCACCAAACCCATCATTGGCGCCATTAATGGCATCGCGTACGGTGGCGCTGCCCTTATCAGTTCAATGCTTGATATTCGTATCGGTTGTGAGCGTACCGCTTTTCGTTTTCTGGCGGCATCCTATGGGCGGGTTAATTCGACCTGGTCATTACCAACGATTATCGGTCTGCCAAAAGCCAAAGAGCTTCTATATACGGGACGTTCGGTTGAACACCAAGAGGCCGAACGCATTGGGCTTTTGAATCACGTGGTTCCTGCGACGCAGCTAATGGCACATGCAATCGAGATGGGCCACATGATTAGCAACAATGACCAGCGCATGGTGCAGGGCATCAAGCGGCTGTTGCATGAAGACATTGGCCTGTCATGGCGTGATCGTTATGAGAACGAAGAAGAAGCCCGGGATTCCTGGCTAACCTCTGCTCACCCAAGAGACGGGTTTAAGGACTTTTTGAGCCGTAAGGAACAACGGGGGTGAAGCAGCGACCCTATACATTACTGGCAGTACAAGCTCATCACGATGATGAGTGCAGCGGCACTGCTGGACTGTTAAGATTGGCGGCTGATGCCGGCCATCGCACAGTTTTGGTCACCTGTACCAATGGCGAGCTTGGCGAGGTGAAAGGTACCGGTGTCAAGCTCGATCCTCGTAACAACCCGGGGGACCGGAAATATTTGTTGCAAGTGAGATATCGTGAATTGGAACAAGCTGCTCGTCTGCTGCGAATTTCCCATCTGCATAGGCTAGGATACCAAGATTCCGGAATGCTTGCGTGGGAGACGAATGACGAGCCGCAGGCATTTGTTAATGCGGACCCCTACAAGGTAATCGGGCGTTTGGTAGAAATTATTCGTCGATACCGTCCTGAAATCGTCATTACTTATGATGATCAAGGTGGTTATGGTCATCCGGATCATGTGATGGCACATCGGATGACTGTCGCCGCACTACAGACGGCTGCTGATCCTGAGCAATTCCCCGCGACAGGGCAAGCATGGCGCGTTGTTAAGTTTTACTATACCGCTTGGGCGCGATCAGAAATGCTCAGGGCT
>JAPULM010000578.1 GCA_027294925.1 bacterium | reverse complement strand
GATCAATGTGTGGTGCCGAAAGAAAACGTTTTGGGTGAGGTTGGGCAGGGATACAAGGTGGCGATCGAGACGTTGAACGAAGGCCGCATCGGTATTGGTGCACAAATGGTTGGCATTGCGCAAGGTGCGTTTGACGCAGCGCTTGCCTATGCCAGTGCACGGGAACAGTTCGGAAAGCCACTGGCACAGTTTCAGGCGATGCGGTTTCAACTGGCAGAAATGGCGACTGAAATCGAAGCGGCGCGTCTTATGGTGTATAACACGGCGCGTCTGAAGGACGCCGGTGAGGCCTTCTTGATGCAAGCAGCGATGACCAAGTATTTTACCTCACAGGTGGCTGAACGTGTTACCTCAAAGGCTGTGGAAGTGTTTGGCGGGATAGGTTTTACCAAAGATGCCCCGGTTGAAAAGTTTTATCGAGACGCTAAAATTGGCAAGATTTATGAAGGCACGTCGTTCATGCAGCTCGACACGATTGCCAAACAGTTGTTGGCGGAGTAAAATGTAGCGCGTTTGTCTCAATGGTTCATGATGGTGCTATGCAGGGCTAGGCTTCTGTCTCCTCTTCGGTTTTGAGGATGATATTGTATTTGAAGGGAGAATGCGGGTTGCCTAGGATCAAGCTGGTTACCGAGTGAGGGAAAAAAATGGGGCCAGGGTTACCTTGCGGGCCGCCCAGTTGTTGATCATCCACCAACGCGCCAAGTGTACTGCCTCTATCGACAACCCCAATACGATCCGCATGCTTGATCAAAGCAAGATGATGTCTGGAAATTTGTAATGGCGCCGTATCAGGAATGGTTAAGTCATTGTGGGCAAGCAGATCGTGGCTTTGTCTGCCAATACGAAACGGGAACTTGGTAATCTTTAAGGGATTGGTTGGTAAAGCCGCTACGGCACGAGGCGTGACGCCCTCCATGAATACGACCGTATGCACCTGGCTGGGTGGTGTTGGTAAAAGCGGCGGAGTGGAGGATACAGGTGTCGGGCTGTCAATTTGGAATTGTGCAATGATTGCGTGGGCTTCTCGTAAACGCTCGAAGAGGATTTTGAGTAGATTGAGACCAACTTCGGGATCGGTTTGTAGGCTCTGAAAAAATGCGTCTCGATGGATTTCGCGAACGACCGTTTCCTCAACCGTAACAACGGTTGCGCTGCGCGGTTTGTCGTCAATCATGCTCATTTCGCCAAATGTTTCGCCACTGCCAAGAAAGGCCAGATGAATCTGTTGCCCGTCGGGTAAGGTTTTGATAATTTCGACTTGGCCACGTTCGATAATATAGGCAGTTTCACCGTGGTCATTTTGGCGAAGAATTGCCTCTCCGGCTGCATATTGGCGTAAGGTAAGCATATGAGATCCTCTTGCCCAGACATGGATAATTAGTTCTGAAGCACCGATCAGAAACGAACAGATGAACAAGCCCAAGATTAAAATAACCTTGAGCGTGTGTCAAATCGATAAGGGGCAAAGAAGAATGAAGAAACCGGTGCAGGTTGCTTTTGTAAGAGCGCTTACGATTGGAGCTGTGATGCCATGAGGTTTAAAACAGAGGCGGAATATCGTGCATATTTGAAAGATGTGAAGGATTTTTTGTGGCAAGAAATCGAACCTTTAACAGCACAAATTGAACAGGAAGCGTTTATTCCATTTGAGCAGCTACGGCCTAAATTCCGTCAACACCATCTTTTCGATTGTTTGGTTCCGGAGGTCTACGGTGGCCTGGAATTGAGCACCATGCAATATGCTCCGGTACTTAAAGAATTGGCCAAAGTGCAGGGCGGCATCCGTGCCATGTTACATGTGCATAACAGCAGTGTCCACTTGATCGAAAGCGGGCGTCTGGAACAACAGCAGGCCTATTTGCCGCGTATGGCTACAGGCGATCTTCTGGTCTGTTTTGGCCTGACTGAACCGGATAGTGGGTCGGGATTGGATAGCAACTCTTATGCTGTGCGACAAGGTGATGGTTATGTTTTGAATGGCTGCAAGCATCTCATCACCAATGCGCGTGAGGCGGATCTCTTTGCGGTGTTTTGTTTTACTCAAGATGCCTCGGGCGGAGAAAGAGCGTTCAGTGTCTTACTTGTCGAGCGTGGTATGCCTGGGTTTACCATCGAACCGTTGGCCCACACGATGGGTTGTGTGGGGGCTTCGCATGATCTTCTGACCTTTGAGAATGTGTTGGTGCCAGTTGAAAATGTTTTAGGTCGTGAGGGCATGGGCTCCGAGCAATTGTTGACCTTTCTGGAAATCAGCCGGGTATTTATTGCCGTGGCTGCGTTGGGCACGGCTGAACGTGCACTCGAATTATCGGTTAACTGGGCGAAACAACGCATCACGTTTGGTAAACCCATCGCTAGTCGTCAGGCTGTACAGGGCTATTTGGCCGAGATGGCTACTGATATTTATGCGCTACGGCATATGGTGTTGGACGCGTTACGTAAATACGATGCAGGCCAACGTATTCCTGAAGAAGCCTCAATGTGTAAGCTGTTTGGGCTGGAAGCAGTAGGCCGCGTGACGGATAAGGCGCTGCTGGTGCACGGCGGAATTGGCTATCTCAAATCCAGCCCCATCGAGATGTTGTATCGAGACGCACGATTAAACTGGCTCGAAGAGGGCACACCGACCATACATAAATTGATCATTGCGCGCGTTCTATTGCAAGAAGAAGCTGCAGTATTCGGCCACGGCGAAGAACTACTTTAGTAGAGCGTCCCGCGCCCTCAGTCCTCTATAATTCACTTTCAGCCATGCTGTGTTTCCCCTATTTTAGATTGAAGCTGCTTACGTTTTTTTGTTGTGATGTCGCAAGTCACGGACAAGATGGAGGAGGGTTAGAACAAAAGGAATACCTATAACGCCGAGCATAATGAGTGACTCAGCGCGCCAAAGATTTTGGCCGCCTCTAGCTAAAAGATCGTTGTTACGGATGAAAAGAAATAGACATCCTGCCAGAAACAGGCAAAAGAGCGCTGTGAAAATGGCGCTCCAGTCAAATGATGCGTTGCCGTCATCCGCCACCGTATTGTGCGCTCCATATTTAGCAGAGTTAAGTTATCATAGCTGAATTTAATTGTGGCGTGGGCCGGCTGCCAGAACGTCTGCGCTTAGGCCTTCTCCAAGTTCTTCCAAATGTGTCTTAAAACTGTGGGCGAGCTGTCGGGCCTTGGCATCGTACGCTGAGGCGTCGTTCCAGGTGTTACGAGGCTGTAAGATATTTTCAGGAACGCCAGGGCATTTTGTTGGGATTTGCACACCAAAGACGGCGTCTTCAATCATCGGCACGTGTTGCAGGCTACCGTCAAGCGCGGCATTAATAAGCGTCCGGGTATGTGCAATCGGCATACGCTGGCCAACGCCATAGGGGCCACCATTCCATCCGGTATTGACTAACCAGCAGGTGGCTTGATGCTGGGTCATGCGTTTACGCAAGAGATTGGCATAGGCCTTGGGATGCAAGGCCATAAACGGTGCGCCGAAACAGGGGCTGAAAGTTGCCTCAGGTTCGTTGCCCAAACCGCGTTCGGTCCCAGCCACTTTGGCCGTATAACCCGAGATGAAATAATACATGGCTTGCTCGGGCGTTAACCGTGCAATTGGCGGCAGAATGCCGAAGGCGTCGCATGTAAGCATAAAAATATTTTGCGGATGCCCACCAACGCCACTAGGTACGTAAGAATCAAGATGTGTAATCGGATATGCGGCACGGGTATTTTCCGTATAGATTCCGTCGTCGAGATCCAAACGCCGTGTGTTCGGGTCTAGTACGACGTTTTCCAGCACCGTGCCAAAGCGGCGTGTGCAGGCATAAATCTCCGGCTCTGATACGGATGAGAGTTGAATGACTTTGGCATAACATCCGCCTTCAATATTGAACACACCATCAGTGCTCCAACCGTGTTCATCATCGCCGATTAAGCGTCGGTGCGGATCCGTTGATAAGGTGGTTTTACCCGTGCCGGAAAGACCAAAAAATAGCGCTATATCGTTGTCAGCACCCTCATTAGCCGAACAGTGCATAGACAGGACACCTTCCTGGGGTAACAGGTAATTGAGCAAGGT
>JAPULM010000577.1 GCA_027294925.1 bacterium | reverse complement strand
ATCATATTTTCCAGACGAAAATCGCCATGCACGATGGTGGTTTCGTGGTCTTCAGGCAAGTGGTCCGGCAACCAGGCAATGAGCTTTTCCATCGCCGGGATGTCGGCATCCATCTTGCTGGCATGATACTGCTGAATCCAGCGCCGTAGCTGACGGCTCATGTAGCCCCCGACGCGGCCAAAGCCTTCTAGCCCCACGGCTCGAAAATCAACCTGATGCAAGCGGGCCATGATGTCGATCATTTCTTGATAAATCGCCACTTGCTCAGTCGGCGCCAGATCAGCCAGCTTGAGGTTGTGGAAGACGCGTCCCTCGACGAAATCCATGATATAGAAATCCGTCCCAATGACCGACGGATCCTGGCATAGAAGATAGGGTTTGGCCACCGGCACATCCGTTTCCCACAAGGCGGAGATGACGCGAAACTCCCGATCCACCGCATGCGCTGACGGCAGCAGGTTGCCCGGCGGTTTCTTACGCAGCACATAGCGTTGTCCTATACCATCGGTCAGAACAAAGGTGGGATTGGACATACCGCCTCGCACCTGACCCATACTCAAGGGCCGTCTAAAGCCGTCAATATGCGCCTGCAGATAGCGTTCGAGCGAGGCGCCATCGAAGCGGTGCTGATCAAGTATCGGTGCGGTTTCGGTGGTTGAGGAAACGGTTGGTGTTGCCGCTATATCATCCGGGTTTGCCATGATTGAACGTCTCCCGCCTTCGTCGCTTGTAGCAGATTCAGATCTTGTTGTGGTTTAATTAAAACGGACACTGTGCTAAGGGTGATAAGCCTTGCTCTGCTGTGTCTTACTGCGCGTTATGGTAGATGATACCAAGTGTGTATCGTTCACCGGATGTCACCCGACTGACGCCGTGCCGCATGGTCGTGCGGTAATAACCACGTTGCCCCGCGACGGGTCGAAACTGCGTCGCAAAAATGACCATTGCTCCCTGAGCAGGCGTCAGCGCATCGCCACGCGATTGCGCTCGCGGTCTTTGCTCAACCAGGAGAAAAGCGCCCCCTGTGTGGTCGTCGTTGGGCCGACTGAGGAAGCAGGTAAGCTGTAATGGGAAAGCCATGTCGCCATACAGGTCTTGATGCAAACAATTGTAGCCGCCGGTTACATAGCGTAGGAGCAGGGGCGTTGGCTTGCTTTGACCCAACGCCCGACATTGCTCGAGAAAGGCCGGCAGCATATCGGGGTAACGTTCGGGCTTGCCCAGGGCTTCCATCCAGCTATTGGCGAGTTCAGCAAGCGGTGCATAGGTGTGTAAGCGCAAGGTCTGCACCAAAGGAGGTAAGGGGTCGGCGAAATATTTGTATTCACCTTCGCCAAAGCGATAGCGGGCCATATCGATACGGCTACGGAACTTGGTGTCATCAGCATACAAGTTTACTAGCGTCTCGCATTCGGCGGGAGTCAGCACAGGCGGGGTTTGGCAATAGCCAAACTCCCACAGTTGGGCCGTGATCGCTTGCCAATCGAGACATTCAAGTCGCTGTTGCAGGGCTTGCTTGCCGACGGCAGCCTGACTGCTGTGTCGTCTTGATACCTCATCCGTGTCTGCCGCTCCTAAGTTTGGTGTGTACTGGTGTTGCATACTAGATATCCGAACCCGTCAGCGCTGCGCTGAGTTGCCACAGACGCTGCGCAGCAATTTGATCGTAGGATGCTTGGGAAGATTTTACAGCGCATTTTTTCACGAAATACTGACCACTGACCGCCGTCACCTGCGGCGAAGTGGCCAGATAGATCATTGTTTCTGCTCCCTCGGCTGGGCTGATGGCGGCAAGTTGCGCCACCTTCACGAAGCTGCCGAACCAGCCACGATTATTGAGGCCAAAGCCGGTAGCAACAAAACCCGGATGCAGCGTGTTGACGGTCACACTGGAGCCCGCCAGGCGCCGTGCCAATTCATAGGTAAAGATGATATTGGCCAGCTTGGACTGACAATAGACGCGCCAGCCGCCATAGCGTCGTTCGCCCTGTATATCGTCAAAATCTATGCGGCCGCGCCAATGGGCATTGGAGGCAACATTGATGATACGAGCGGCGGAACTGGCCTTAAGGGCATCGAGCAGCAGATGGGTGAGCAGAAAATAGCCCAGGTGATTCAAGGCAAAGGTCATTTCGATGCCGTCGGCGCTCAGACTGCGTGTGCTAAAAATGGCACCGGCATTATTGATTAATAGATCAAGACGTGAAAAGCGACGCTGGACGTCCGCCGCCAGTTGGCGAACCTGCGCCTGCACCGATAGATCCGCCAGCACCCATTGCACTACCGTGTTGCCGGTCGCTTGCTTGATACGATCAACGGTATTGGCGCCGCGCTCGGGGTCACGAGCCCCCACAACTACTGTTGCGCCTTGTTGGGCTAGCGCCTGGGCTGTGACCAGGCCAACACCCGAGGTGGCGCCCGTCACCAGGCAGATTTTCCCGTCCATGGTATGCGTCAATTCAGCCATCAACACATCCTTTTTTTCTCAATCCTCAATCAAGGAAAACTAGGACCTTCTTGCTCAGCCTAATTTTATCGCCGCCACGCATACCGAATACGCCAGCGTGTAACACCTACCAGCGCCACCCTACTGCGCCGTCCAACCGCCATCAATGACCAGCTCACTACCGGTAACAAAGGCTGCTTCGTCGGAAGCCAAATAGAGCACGCCATACGCCACATCTTCGGGCTGGCCATACCTGCCGAGCGGAATACGCGAGACGGTGAGCTTGTAGTAGTCCGGATCTGCCCGGCGCTCCTCCGTCATCGGCGTTGCAATAGGACCCGGGTGCACCGAGTTAACACGGATACCTTCCCCGGCGTACTGAATCGCCGTAGCTTTAGTCAATAGGCGTACGGCACCTTTGGAGGCTTGATACTGCGGGCTACTATTGTCAGCCCCCACCAAGCCGAGCTGCGACGAGATATTAATGATCGAACCGCCGCCCGCCTGGCGCATGGCCGGAATCGCTGCCTTGGTGCCAAGAAAAACGCCTTTGGCATTGATATCCATAACCCGGTTCCAATCTTCGACGGTGGTATCTTCTACCCTGCCCTTAACGCTGATACCGGCATTATTAACCAGAATATCCAGTTTGCCAAACTGCTTGACTGCAGTCTCAACCACCTGCTGCCAATTGCTTTCGCTCGTCACATCGAGCCGCACAAACAGTGCTTCGCCACCCGATGCTTTGATAGACGCTGCGGTTTGCTGACCTTCGCTTTCCAGCACATCGCCAATGATAACTTTTGCACCCTCCTGGGCAAACAATCGCGCTTCGGTAGCGCCCATGCCACGGGCGCCGCCGCTAACCAGGGCAACTTTTCCTACCAGCCTCATGATATCTTTCCTCTTTTATAGCGCTACGCCATACTAGCCGATAAAACTACCGCCCATACATAAGATGCGATCACCGGTGATGTAAGACGATTCATCAGAGGCGAGAAACACACACGTATAGGCAATTTCATCCGGCCTGCCCTGACGACGTAGCGGGATGCGGTTGAGGCGAGACGGATCGTTCACCGCCGTCTCCTGGTGCTCCGGATACCAGTCGGCATAGCGCCGCTCGGTATCCATCGAGCCGGGTACGACCATGTTCACACGCACACCATGAGGACCAAGCTCAGCCGCCAGGGCTCGCGTTAGTCCCAATAAGCCGGTTTTGGCAGCGGTTACCGATACCGTATTGGGTCGGCCACTCATGCTGGACATGCCGCCGAGCGTAATAATGCTACCGTTACCCTGCCGAATCATCGACGGCACCACCGCCTTACACAGATAAAAGGGGGCGTTTAGATTCACCGCCATGACTTGATGCCATTCCTCAATCGACACCTCGGTGATCGCCTTATGCGGTCGAATGGCCGCATTGCTTACCAAAACATCGATTTTTCCAAAATGCTGCAGACCTTGCTCGACCATACGGGCCGCCTGCTCCGCATCGGAAACGTCGGCCAGTACCGGCAACGCTTTCACCCCCAGGGCCTGGCATTCAGCCGTTACAGCATCCAGTTCTTCTTGATTGGTCCGCGTGTTCAGCACCAGATCGGCTCCTTCACGGGCAAAGGCCAACGCGGTCGCTTTACCAAGATTGCGGCTAGCGCCGGTAATCAAAGCTGTTTTGCCTTGCAGTCGCATATCATCTTCCTTATGAAAAAAAATGGTGACTGATCTCTACGCCATTTGGCTTTTAACGAGATACCGCATCACGGAATCGCTCCATCGCCTCGATCTGAAACTGCATAACATCTTTTCCTAACGACTCTACCTAGACAATAGCTGCTATGTCCGTTGCCCGTTGCCCGTTGCATCTGTACTATAGCGTAATGACTGCTTTTTCGGAAGAGCCGCAAGGGACAAGCCCCTAAAGCTATCGGTCAAGATACGCCAAACCGCACGGCGCTTGCCACAATTTACAACATTCTCACGCCCTTGCTCTAGAGCGGCAAGTTTGCCATAATGCAGCCTCAGCCCCAGGAATACGTTTCGCCCAACAGGTGGCTCCCGACCCAGTAGGAGAACCAGCTCATGATAGACAACGCTGCCAATGATCGGCTTGAGGTCGGGCAGTTCCCCGTCCGGCGCGTGATGTTTGACGCCCAGACCCGGTACGAAGACGGCACCCTGTATGTGGAACGGGAGGCGTTGCGCCAGGCGATTGCCGAGCCCCACGCCATACGCGATATCGATATTCAGCTGACCCATCCGGGTGAGTCGTGCCGTATTGTCCATATTCTCGATGCGGTGGCAGCGATGGTAAAAATTTCCGGTCGCTCGACCGTCTATCCCGGTTTTTTTGGCAGCGCCATGCCGGCCGGCAATGGCGTCAACCATCTCCTGCAAGGACTGGCGGTGTTGCTCTGCGCCACTTTCCCGGAACCCACCAGCGGCGCCCTATCGCCACATGAAGCAATTGTCGACATGAGCGGTCCGGCGGCGCCCTATTGCGGTTTTTCGGATACTGCCAATGTGGTGTTGGTGTGTCACCCGGCAGCCGGTGTGACCAACGCGGAATTTGACGCTGCCATGCAGCGCGCCAAACTGCAAGCGGCCATCTACCTGGCGCAGACCACGGCTGATCTCATCCCACCGCAACGGCAAGTTTATAGCTTAGAAACGGTTGATGCAGCGCTGCCAAAAGTCGTCTTTGTCGATCAATTACATCAGCAGGGCTTGATGGCTCAAACCTTTCTCTACGGCAAACACACGCAAGGCATTGAGCCGACTATTTTGCATCCCAACGAGATGTTGGACGGCGCCCTGGTAAATGGTAATTACCGACAGCCGGGGCGGGCCATTTCCTATGCCCACACACACAACTACATGGTGCGCGAGCTGTACCGCCGTCATGGCAGCGAAGTGAATTTTCTTGGTGTGGTAATTGGGCGGGGCTGGCAAGACAACCAGTGGCTAAAAGAGCGCCAGGGTTGGATGATGGCGCGCGTCGCCCGGCTGTGGGGTGCCGATATCGCTATCGTCACCGCCGATGTCGGCGGCACTGGCGGCAATAACACCATCGACTTTATGCAGACCATCAAAGCCTGCGAACAGATGGGCCTGAAAACAGTAGCTATTATGCAAGAATCCGGCAATCCGGATGGCAGTGAGCCGACCATGGTGGATTATGTACCCGAAGCGGACGCTCTGGTTAGTGTAGGTGGGATTGGCTGGCACACCCCGGCGGCGCCAGCCGTGGAACGCGTTATCGGTGGTCAGACGATATGCCCAACGATAACCGAAGACCCACGTGACGCGGCAACAATGCTTGAAGTAGCATGCTGGTACGGCGCGATTTGGAAACGCACCGAATTGGGATTATCGGCAACGGATGTTTAGGAGGACGATATGGCAAAACCTCTGCGCGTGGTGCATTTTATTAACGCCTTTTTCGGCGGTTTAGGTGGTGAAGAAGAAGCCCATACGCCATTGCAACGACGCGATGGGGCGGTAGGACCCGGCCGTTTGCTGCAACAACATCTGGGGGACGACGGACTGCTGGTGGCCACCCTCATTTGTGGCGATGGCTATTTCAGTGAGCACGAAGATGCGGTGGTGCAACAAGTGCGGGAACACTTGCAGGCCTTGCAAGCCGATGTGCTGATCGCCGGCCCAGCCTTTCGCTCCGGGCGCTATGGCCTGGCCTGTGGCCGGTTGTGCGTAGAAGCCGAGCGTCTGGGTATCCCGGCGGTAACCGGCATGCATGAAGAAAACCCCGGCGCTGATCTGTATCGGCGTGAGCATGTGTACATCATCGCCACCCAAGCCAGTGCCGCAGGCATGGCGCCGGCGCTGCAAGGCATGACCAGGTTGGCCCGTAAGCGCGCGCGCCAAGAGCCCATTGCTGCCGCTGCGGAAGAAGGTTTTTTGTCGCGCAATATACGGCGCACCATCGACACTGGCGTCCCGGCCGCTGTGCGTGCGGTGGATATGGCGTTGCGCAAATGGCGTGGTGAGGCATATCGCAGCGAATTGAGCGTGGAAACGTTCGATGTGGTGCCGCCGCCTGCCCCACTGCAAGACCCGTCTCAAATCCGCTTTGCCGTGGTGACGGAAGCTGGCCTGGTACGTACCGGCAACCCGGACCGCTTACCAGCCGCCGGAGCGACGCACTGGGCGCGTTATGACATTACAGGCATGGATCGCATGGTGCCGGGTGAATGGGATGCGGTACACGGTGGCTTTGACAACACGGCGGCCTTGCAGGACCCCAATCGTGTGGTGCCTTTGGATGCCCTACGTGAGCTTGAGCAAGAGGGTGTCATCGGCTCCCTGTACGATGAACTGTTTGTCACTGTGGGCAATTTAGGCAGCCTCAACGCCATGCGCCGCATCGGGGCTGAAATTGCCGCTGAACTCTTGCGGCAAGAGGTACAGGCGGTTGTCCTGCCAGCCACTTGAGGCACCGGCACGCGTAGCGGCGCTACGATTGCCAAAGAGTGTGAACGGGCCGGGCTGCCCACCGTGTTGGCGACGTGTTTGTACACGGTGGCGACGCGGGTCGGGGCCAACCGGATTGTGCGCGGCGGCAAATTCCATCACCCATTCGGCGACCCGCAACTGCCGCCTGAAGAAGAATATAGCTGGCGGCGGAAATTCGTTGAGCGCACCATTCAGGCCTTGTGCACACCGGTGCAGGCACCGACCGTTTTCGATGTGGAGTCGGCACTTACGGTGTGATCACACGCGGCCTAGTTCATCGTCCGCTTCCACGACCACGTCGACGAAAGGCAAGGAGCTGCTAAGAGCAACATCAGTGTTTGGGAGATTAAACATGACAGAGCGATGCCCGACATGTGACCGTCAGATCGAAGCAGATACGGCGGGTGTCTCAGAGCAAAAT
>JAPULM010000576.1 GCA_027294925.1 bacterium | reverse complement strand
TCCTGGGCATGGCCATCGGGTTCTCGACCCAGAACTCGCCTGCTTCTGTATCCAGTTTCCCCAACGCGGGCAGGCGACAAGTCCGATCCAGGGGCCGTGACACGACGGACCTCCACAGTCGGGTGCATAGGCTGATCTATGCGGCCCGGCTGCACCAATACCGTCGGGAGGCGTGGGCTACCTACGCGCTGGCCGCACGGTGACAGGCGCAGGAAGGTATAGCGCATACTCTCGGCTTGTTGAGACGCGTTTATCCCGCAGTGCGTTTCCAAATATAGTAGTCCATATCATCGGAAGCAGCGGATTTAAAATTCATGTACTTCCCATCAATAAGCGTAAAGCGGACGTCGAACGTCTTGTCACCACGCGAACACACAACAGTCGCAGAATTTCCTGAAGCTGCTTTCACCCTATATGGAAGGTTCATCTCCCTTGATCCTCTGACGTAACTCATGCTTCCGTCTGCCAGTTTTATTGTCATCATGCCCATCATCTTCTTGACCATGGCGGGTAGACGCTCAGCGTCCTTGGCGGAATACTTTGGACTCTTTTTGGCTTCTTCCATGGTGCGCTCAAAATCAACACGCCATAAGCCGAGAAACTTGCTCATATCGTTATTTCCGGCCACTGCTTGAGAAACCCAACAGATACTGATTAATACAACACATGCAATGCTTTTCCGCATGATAAGATCCTTCCTGAAAGCGGAGAACGTGTTGGTAGAATATGATATCGATTTGATATCGGCGCCTGATGTGGGTAACTTGAGTCAGGGCTCGAGATATAATGCTTGGCATCGATAGCAGGCATCTTGGGCCGGACGAGGAATCCTGTGGACACGGAAGGAAAAATGCGTTAGAAGGTTTTATCCGCCTATGCCGACAACGATTGAGTAGCGCAACGAGAGGAGCCGATGATGACCACAGTTGAAGCCCATGGCGGCATGAGTTTGTTCAATGCGGCTCGAGCCGCGGGTATTACCTTTACCTCAGAAGTCTTGCCGGAGGACAAATTCGTACAGGCGAACGGCATGTGCTTGCACTATCTGGATTGGGGCAATCCTGATAAGCCTAAGATGCTGCTGTTGCACGGCGGCGCGCAAGGCGCCCATAGTTGGGATTTTTTTGCCCTTGCCATGCACGATCATTTTCATATCGTGGCGCTGGACCAACGAGGCCATGGCGATAGTGATTGGTCTGCTGCGGGTGATTACGATACACCCTTCCATGTGGCGGATGTGGATGCGTTTACGGATGCCATTGGATTTAAGCACTTCAACTTGATCGGCTTGTCGATGGGCGGACGCAATGCGTACAGCTTTGCCGCTGCAAATCCCGACAAGATCCATCATTTGATTATTATCGACGTCGGGCCGGACGTGCAAGCCGAGGGACAGCGTCATATCCGCGAGTTTCTCGAAGGTACCGAAACCTTTGAGACCTTTGACTGGCTGGTGGAACGTGTACGTCGTTTTAATCCGCGGCGTCCCGAGGAACAAATTCGTGGCAGTCTGCTCAACAATCTCAAGCAGATGGACGACGGGCACTGGACCTGGAAGCATGACCGCCGCCGCGGTATCCGCAGAGACCGCGGCGGCGAAATGAACCAAGCGGCCTGGCAAGCGTTGGCTAGCGTCAAAGCGCCAACCCTCATCGTACGGGGCGCAGAAAGCAATATCCTGTCTGCACAGACGGCCGATAAAATGTTCAATACGGTTCAAAATAGCCAGCTGGTCGAGGTTCCTAAGGCCGGCCATTTGGTGCAAGGCGACAATCCGCTGGGATTTGAGGCGGTTGTCCGCCAGTTTTTAAATGTCTAGGATTGTGCTAGCCGTTTTTTAACCCGTTTTCTTGTTCGAGTTGCATGAGTGCTCGGACCCCCACACTCAGCGTCGGCCCGCCACCGGGAATCTGAGCCGCATATAAGGCTTCGAGCAATTCACGTTTGGTGGCGCCATGCGCGATGGCACGACGCATATGGGCCACGACCGCTTCTTGACGACTGCGAAAGGCAAGAATGCCGATCATGACCATTTCACGGTGTTTGATCGACAGTTGCTGACCTTCACCAGCCGAGTAATCACTGAATGGTTGATTGACTTTGATATAGGTCGGGTCTTCGTTGGCTAACCAATCTTTCCAGGCATATCCATAGGCATTACCTTGTTCACTCATCAGCATCTCCCGGGTATGTCACAATCGTCTTACCCTTCTAAATATTGATCAAACCAGGCCAGTGTTTTACCCCAGGCATCTACTGCTGCTTCCGGACGGTAGCTGGTTCTGCCGTCACAGTGAAAACCATGGCCGCAGCCCGGATACAGGTGGAACTGGTGCGTCCTTCCGTCTCTGGTTGGGTCAGGTACCCTTCCATCGTTTGACCATCCACATTGATGTCGACCCAACTGTTCGGCATTGCTGCCTCCTTCTCCCAAAGGTTCTCAGATTGTACAAGATGCGTCTGTTTTACCATGAAGCCCTGTAAAATGGGAATAGCAAAACCGAAAACAACACCAGGGGTGCGCTGAGCCGCGAGTTGCCTGGTGCCGCCAATCGATTTATGATACGAGGGAATGGCACCCGTATAGCCGGGGATGGCGCGACCGAGGATGGAATGACGGATGGCGTTTAGCGTGACGCAACAGGAGACGTTGAGCATGGCTGACTTTGTATTGCCGACACAAGATCGTGTTGAGGGGTATTTTAAGGATTTGAATAACTGGGGGCGTTGGGGGCATGATGACCAACTGGGGACGCTGAATCTGATTACGCCGGCCAAGCAGGCTCAGGCCAAACAGCTTATTCAAAGCGGGCGCACCGTCTCATTGGCGCGCGATGTGATTGCGCGACCGACTTACATGTATCATGCCACGTTTCCGTCTAAACGCGAACGGGTGGACGTGGTCTTGGACCGCTTTGACATGGTCTATCATGGGTTCTGGATTACCCACGTGGACGCCCTGTGTCACGTTGCCTGGGATAACGAACTCTACAATGGTCGCTCGTTCGTCGATCATCTGTCGGCAACCGGCGCAACCTGGTGCCCGATTGATCCCACCTTTACCAAGGGCATCGCCACACGCGGTGTGTTTTTGGATATTGCCGCGGCGCGTAAAGAAGGCTATGCCACCGTCGGGCACCCGGTGACGCCAAAGGAGCTGGATGAGGCTGAGCGTCGCGCTGGGGTGAAAGTAGAAGCGGGCGATGTGGTAGTGGTGCGCAGTGGGGATGCAAAATTTCGTCAATCTAATCCGGACTGGGTGGCGGGCGTCTCACCGCATCCTGGCCTGAATTTGTCGTGTATTGAGTGGTTTCGGGAGAAAGATATTGCGGCCATCTCTTGGGACATGATGGACGAACGGCCGAGCGGCTATCCCGGCTTTGGCATGAGTGCGCACCTGGCCATCCCGTTTCTCGGCTTAACACTCATTGACAATTCAGACCCTGAGCGTCTCGCGCTGGCCTGCGCCGAGGAGGGACGCAACGCGTTTTTCTTTATTGCCACACCGTTACGATTGGCCGGAGCCACGGGTGCGCCGGCGCACCCTATGGCGATTTTCTAGTACGGCGCACCGCACTTAATGCAGTTTATTAATGGTGTAGCCGCGTTTGGCTAACTGTTTGAGAATACCTTGTTCTTTAAAGGACTATTTACATCAATACCTTAGCGGGATTAGGCTTGCAAAGCCCGGCAAAAGCCTGCACATTCTAACCACAAAACGCAACCGATACGCAACCGGTTGCGCCTCTTGGCAGCGCCTAGCTAGAAGCGGCGAATAGCGGTTTCCGCACCGCCTGGCGCTGCCGTTTCCTCATGCGGAACTGTAGGCGAAAGCAGTATGGCTGAGTTTTCTCCTTTAGCTCACTCACTTGAAGAAGTAGCTGACCTTCTTTTCTATGCTGCTCATCCTGGTCAGGTCAGCCATGGTAAAGTGACCGAGAGAGCTGATGAGCTGAGACTTGTGACCCCGCTAAGGGCTATGTTGCATGAAAAGTTACAGCAGGTTTCCGTCCCACCTTCTATGAAGACATTTTTGGATTGGATGCAGTGCGTCGTCTCTGACTCCGAACACGACTACCACCAAAATGATGCGAACCCGTTGGAGTTATTCCTTCAGGAAGAGTTTGAAAAGTTTCTAAGCCGGAGCGACGCACGAGCGCAAGAGTGCAGTGCTATATTCGCTGAATTACGTAATCGCGGTGCTTCTTCCGAGATAATCAGCCGGATTCAAGAAATATGCTTTCAGGGAGGGGTTATACTGCGGTTTCGCCTGGAAATAGCAAAGTATTTGACCGAAGTTCACAAGATCTTTCGTAAAGAACAGAAGCGTCTGGTGTCGCTAAAAAACCGAATCGCTGCCGAGCCGCTGCCTATTGATGCGATGGGAACGCGAGAGCAGACGTTGGAACCCTTTAACCTTATGATAAAGCTGCTTCAGACTGCTCACCCCACCCCGGATCAAATCAAGAGCTGGAACAAGAGCTTGGACATCGATAATGCGCTTGAAATTGCACCTCAGAAACACAAGCTCTGGACCTCGATTTTTGTAGAACTGGTATCTCTGTTGAAGCCTTTTTGCCCTTCTTCAAAAGACTGGATTGGTGAACGCCCAGATCTAATATCTGAAGAAACATTCGCAATGGCCTCGCTGCTGATGAACCTGACCAACCCTGACCTCTGGCCACATGCCCCTAAGCGGGTAAAAAATCGATATTTGGCTCATCTCTCATAATTCCTTAGTTCCTACCTCGTTCCCCGATTTTCTTTCATTTTCTAATGAATTGCACACCCTTCTTTTACACTCGAAATCTTATGTAACTTATTGTTTTGCATAAGATTTCTAATTGCTTAAAATCGTCTTTTTCTAGAGAACCTGCTAAAAAAGCGATTATTGCAACCACACAATCTATGCTGGTACCTTGATACAAATTGTGACTTGGACCCAGGAGGAATGTCCATGGCAAATA
>JAPULM010000575.1 GCA_027294925.1 bacterium | reverse complement strand
TCCCGGTGTCCTAATATTCGATGGTTGAGCGGGGGTTGCGGATTGGCGCGTCATCGAGCCGATCAACGGCGGCTTTATTTCCTCCAGGCATCAGGTGGCCGTAGGTGTTGACTGTGGTCCTAATCGACTGATGGCCGAGCTGATCCTTGATGTAGACCAGCGACTCGTTTTGCTGAATCAGGAGTGAGGCATAGGTATGCGGCAGATCATGGATACGGACGCGGCGCATCTCAGCCCTGGCCAGACAGTGGTAAAATACCCGTTTGCGCAGATTACCCTGATCGAGCAGAATGTCCAGACGGGTATGTCTGCTGACCCTTGGATGACGGTCTCTGCTTGGCGCTGTGTCCGCAGATCGCGCAGCTCCTCGCGCGTGAGCGGATCAATTTTCCGCTTTGGCGTCTGGCGCTGCCTGAGGAAACGGCCAACCTGGGCCGCTGGGTTGCTGGGCAAAAGCTGGTCTTCGACGGCATGGTTGAGCATCTCGCGCAGGGGCGCAATGATTTGCCGGATGCTCGACGGGGTGAGGCTCGTGGTTTTCCGAAAGCCTCAGATCAACTGCTTGATGTCGTCGCGGGCGGTGTCCGTACGCGGCTGGCTGCCAAAAGCCGGAATCAGGTCATTACGCACGACGCCATCATATCGAGTGTAAGTCGATTCCTTACAGTTATGCGTGGCATAGGTGGCCAGCCACTGTACCGCATACTCGTCAAAAGATGGCGTAGAAGGCTGGTCGTCCAGTAAGGCAAATTCTCCCGGCTTCAACTTCGCCTCCAACTTACGCTTGACCTCTTCGGCGGTTTTCATGCTGACGCCCCTCCGTCAAACAACGTCATCTGCAGCCCTGGGGGCGAGTGCAACTCGGCAGTCGGAACCCCGAGATACCGGCTCGCCTGATGTGCCCCGAGACGCCGGTGGCAGTGCCGCGCGTCGCGGCAGGCGCACAGCAGCACCACGTTGTCGAACTGGTCGAGCAGCGCTTCGACTTGACGGAGGCCCTCGGTAATATCCACCAGGGCGATTTCGCCGCCTTTATAGTTGCGATTTCCAAGGGCCTTGAGATGCCGGTACCGTGCCCCCATCAGGCGCTCCAGTTGCACACGGTTCCAGCCGGGTACTCGGGACCTCGGCATGAACCGGACATCGCAGAGCACCGCCTCCTGCTCGGTGACGGCGGCCGCTAGCGCCCCAGGTGTCCAGCCCGCCAGGTAGCCGGTGGTATAGATGGTCGGCCGAGCGTGTCTCATAGTGGTGATTACTTCAGCCTTGTCAGTCGAACAATGTCGCTGGCTTCGCCTTCAGGGGCATCTGCCAAACGTTCGAGCACAACTCCAGCACGACCATGTCGTCGTATTGCCTGACGCCAGTGATGATACAGGGCGCGAATGGAAGGAATCAAGTCGCTCCATCTGTCGCTCGGATGAGCCTTAAGGCGTTCGACAAGGTCATCGGCAAATTGCTGGTTGAAAGCGAAGGCAACAAAGGTACGGCCCTCGACGACGGCGAAGCACTGGCCGTAGGGATGAATCGACAGGTTGGGCATACACGAACTCCACTATAAATCTTACAATTTATCAAGAGTCAAGTGATCTGAATGCTAGTAGATAAGAGTATTAACACCTATAAGGCTTGAGGCTGTGTATGTACAAAGTTACGACTATGTCGATCTGTTAAAGGAGTGGCGCATTATGACATTAGGTGATCGAATAGCGGCCAAGCGTGAGGAAATGGGCTGCTCACAGCGCCAACTTGGAAAGCTGGCCGGGGTGCCGCATACTGTCATTTCCGAATTGGAGCGCAACGTTCGAGAGGTGGCCACCAGCGACGTGGTGAAGAAATTGGCGTGTACGCTGGGCGTCTCGGCGGACTATCTGATCGGCACTTGGGACGAGGATGCCGAGATGGCTTCGCGCAGACGCTGCAAAAGGAGTTTATCGAAAACACCAGACGTCGCCGACTTGACGGCGGGCTGGGGCAGTGCCGAAGGTTCAGACGTCATCCGCTTGGCTTTAACGGGTTATCACTCAGCGTGGATGAAACGATATACTTTGTCCCACGGTATGGCCGGAATCACACCGGCAACGCCGACCAATGCTGCCACGAAAAAATAGTCTTGATAGGCAGCTGTGGTCGCTTCAGCCAGGAGACGCTGCTGCAACAGAGCTGAGGTTTTAAGGCTCAAAAGGGCTGCCAGTTCGCCGTTCCACTGCAAGGTTTGTTGCGTCATATGTAGCGCTTCCTGCAAGCCGATGGCATTGAGATCGTTATTGGCGGCATAGGCCTGCGCATGATAAAAGAATCGCTGCTCGAAGAAGGTGGCTGAAATGACCGGTCCAATTGTCCCGGAGATGCTGCGGATGAGAGCGAATAAACCGCTCGCCATCACCACATCTGTCTCCGGTAGCGCGCGCATGGCGGTTAAATTATTTGGTGACCCGACGATACCGTATGACGCCAGACGAAAAGTCAGCAAGGCAATGAGCGTACCGGCGGAGACCATCTCATTGACGGTGGCAAACCAAAAGAAGCCAATGGCAAATACACACGAGCCGGCAATCACCAAAACACTCGGTTCGAACCTATCCGCCAAGCGTCCGGCAATCACCACGGTAATGCCGTAGGCAATATTTCCGACCAGTAACAACCATCCCACATCTAGTGGGGTAAAATCTAACACCCGTTGCATGAAGACAATGCTGAGCACCCCGGTACCACGAAACGCACAAGTGCTAAAAAAGACCACCAAAGCAGCTAGGGCAAAAGGCAAGTGACGGAACAAGCGGAGATCGACAAACGGTGTGTCGCAGACCAATTCCCAAATCACAAAGGCGACTAGGCATAAGATCGCGATGATGAATAAGATGACAATATACGACGAGTCCCATCCTTCTCGCCGCCCTTGACTCAGCGCCATGAGAAAGGTGACTAAGCCAACCATCATGGAGAGCAAGCCAAGATGATCGACGGTTTTGCGCGCCGGACGTGGCAGGGCGGGTAAAAAGAGAAAGGTACAGAGCAGCCCGGCGACACCAAACGGCACACTGAAATAGAAGGCTGCTCGCCAGTTAAACCATTCCACCAAATAGCCCCCGGCGATAGGGCCAATGGCCGGGCCTAGTGACCATCCGATCATCGACAAACCTAGAGCTAGACCGCGCTGGTTAGGTGGAAAAATCTGATATAGCAAGGCAGCGATGAGCGGCTGCATAAGTCCCACGCCGATGCCACCCAGACTCTGGAACACCACCAGAGAGGTCAGACTCCAGGCCATCCCGCTGAGAACGGAGGCCACACAAAAGAGGGCAAGACTGCCCAGAAATAGGTTGCGATAGCCGGTTACGCTAGACAGCCAACCGACCATTGGCATGACAACGGTTTGCGCAATGCCTGGGGCGGTTAACAGCCATTGAATCTGGTCAAGGTCGACGCGCAGGCTGGTCATGAGCTGTGGCAGTACCACATTTGCTGCCATGATGGCGGTGGTAAATGAGACCATACCTAACAGGAGGCTACCAGTGGCGATCCAGCGCTCACGCAGACTCAGGAGGGTTGTGTGTGATGTCGGATTCATAGGTTCCAGTGAGGCTGGGCTAAAACGCACCGAATTGGTGTACCCGCATATCTCCATTATGGAGCGGGCGAGCTGACCGACACATGCTAGAATGAATGGCTTTTCGGGTCAAGCATTGTGTTAGCGGGTAGTTTTCTAATCGTGGAGATGGCCACATTACACTGGCCGTCCAAACGCATAACGATCTGTTCGCTGTGAGGGCATTGGACCGCGATGCATGTCGACATAGGCCGCTCCTTTCTGAGGTGAGGTTGCCAAGAACAGGCCCAGTGTGAC
>JAPULM010000574.1 GCA_027294925.1 bacterium | reverse complement strand
CGCAAGCATCGTCATGCTGTTGACCTATGGCGCACAATATTCGTTTGGCGTGTTTTTTAGCGCCATGTTGAGCGAATTGGGCTGGAGTCGCACCAGTCTGGCCGGTGCGTTTTCGCTATATAGCCTGGTTTACATTGGCTTGAGCTTTTTCAGCGGACGCCTCACGGATCGTTTAGGACCACGTTGGGTTATTGCACTCGGCGGCTGTTTTCTCGGCGGCGGCATGTTGTTGGTTGGATTTATACGAACGCCATGGCAATTTTACCTGGCCTACGGTCTGATTGCAGGTATTGGCATGAGTGCAGCCTATGTGCCCTGTAACGTAACCGTGGTCAAATGGTTTGTACGTCGGCGCGGCCTTGCCATCGGTATTACCGGTAGTGGCGCCAGTCTAGGCATCGCAGGCTTTCCACCGTTGAGCGAGGCGTTGATTACACATTTCGGCTGGCGTACAACCTATCTGTTGTTTGGCGTTGCCGTATTGCTTGCCCTGAATATCTTAGCGCGCTTCATGGTCCATACCCCGGAAACACTTGGTTTACGCCCGGATGGCGACGCCTTGTCCATGCATGATGATACGGTTGGTTTGCCCTCTGACGACGCCTCGTGGAGCTTGTCAGAAGCTATACGCACGGGACGCTTCTGGCTATTAGCCAGTGTCATGATGCTGTCGCTGTCGACCATACCCTCTGCTTACGTCCACTTGCCGCAGTACGCACAAGATCTAAACCTGTCCGTTCCGCGTTCCACCTTCATCATGATTGTCGGGCTCTTTGCCTTGCTTGGCAATCTGCTACTCGGA
This sequence comes from bacterium, assembly GCA_027294925.1. The sequence continues at coordinate 3,605 of JAPULM010000574.1, read as the reverse complement.
CACTTTTCCGATTTGTTCGGCCGGCGCGGCGCCTTATTGGGCGCTTTGGTTATCGGGACGATTGCCTTCGGCGGCTTTACCATGGCGCAAGGCGCACCGATGCTGTATGTAGCGTCCGCCTGCTTTGGTTTTTACTACGGTACATTTGCCAGCCTATATCCAGCCGTGGTGGGCGACTATTTTGGCCGTCTGCACGTCGGTTCGCTTACCGGCTTTTGTTTCGCCTTGGGCAGTATCCCCTCGGCTCTCGGGCCGGCGCTAATGGGATGGGTGGCGGATTATACCGGCCGCTACGGATTCGCCTTCCTCGCTGGCACGCTGATCAATGCGCTTGTTGTGTGCCTGTTTGTGTTAGCGAAACCACCTCACCGCGCCATGCGCAGTACTTAGTACCCAATGGCGCAGCCATCCTTACGATGATCACTGCCGCCGTGCAACACACCGCGTTCATCGTCGATTAAGATCGCCTGCCCGCCGCCGTATGGGGTACCGGGGGGAAGCTGGCCATAAGGAAATAAATCGTGTCCCATATCCTCAAGTTCCTGCCGTACCGGATGCGGGATGTCACGTTCCAGCGCTACCGTGCGGCCGCCGAGAATGCGATAACGTGGCGCCTCCATGGCTTCCTGAACATTCATACCGAAGTCGATGAGGTTGATTGCAACCTGTATATGACCCTGCGCCTGCATGTCGCCACCCATGACACCATAACACACCCAGGGCCGCCCGTCTTTGAGAATCATGGACGGAATAATCGTATGAAACGGGCGTTTACCTGGCGCCAATGCATTGGGATGGTCCGCCTCGGCGACAAAACCCGAGCCTCGGTTTTGTAGACAGATACCTGTGTCGCCGGCCACCACGCCGGAGCCGAAACTTTGGAAGACACTATAGATCAACGACACCACATTACGTTGCCGATCCACGCAGGAAATGTACACGGTATTGCTAAACGCCACCGGATCGCCAGGGATGAAATCGCCGGCTCGGTCAACCGCCACTTCCGTCCGGCGCGAGGCGGCATATGCTTTTGACAGGAGACCCGATACGGGTAGGGTCGCACAGGCGGGGTCGGCAATGTAGCGGCTACGATCGGTAAACGCCTGCTTGGTAGCCTCGATCAGCAGGTGATAGTAGGCCGCCGAGCCGTATTCCATTGCGGCCAGATCGAAACCTTCGAGCACATTCAGTGCGATCAACGCGGTGATCCCTTGACCATTTGGTGGTAGCTCCAGCACCCTATAGCCCTGGTAGTCCGCACCGATCGGCTCCACCCACTCGGTCGTATGAGAGGCAAAATCGTCGAGTTCGAAATAGCCGCCATTGGCTTGTGAAAATTCGACTATACGACGCGCAATGTCGCCTTGATAGAATGCATCGCGCCCCTCAGCAGCCAGGGTTTTCAAGCTGCGAGCCAGGTCGGGCTGACGATGCACATCGCCGGGGCGCGGCGCTTTACCGTCGATCAAATAAGCTCGCGCACTCGATGGGTACTGCGACAGCAGAGGTGCTGTGGCTTGCCACTGCGAGGCGATGACTTCACTCACCGGGAAACCTTCGGTCGCATAATGGATAGCCGGCTCGAACAGCTCGCCGAATGACAACGCGCCATGTCGTTGGTGTACCTTGCTAAAGGCGTCGATGGCGCCGGGCACGGTCACCGATCCCAGGCCGCGCTTCGGTATATCATCAATCCCGGCTTGTTGCAGCGCCTCTAGGGTGAGCTGGCGCGGGCACCGGCCACTGCCATTAACCCCATAGATGGTATCGTCGCCGGCGCAGGCGTAGAGGAAAAAAGCGTCGCCGCCAATGCCGGTAGACATCGGTTCCACCACGCTCAGCGTCAATGCCGTGGCAATCGCCGCATCGAACGCATTGCCGCCTTTTTTCAACATACTGACGCCAACTTCGGTGGCTAAGGGTTGGCTGGTCGCCACCATGCCATCGCAGGCCATGACGACCGAACGTTGAACAGGAAAACCGGGCCGTCCAATGCGGCTGGTTTCAAACATCTAAAATCTCCTCTAAAAAGACGTTTAGATGGGGACAGATTTAAATCTGTCCCCATGGCATGTGAAATCTGTTCCCGAGCCGTTTTGTTCCCGTGTCATGTTACACGTTTTCGCCCTTGTCAGCTTGAGGGAGAGAATGGGATGCGGGGGGCGTGTTAGGTTCAGCGACTTGAGGTTGACGGCGCAGACGATTCCAGATGGCGTCCATTTCTTCCAGGCTGGCCTGATCGGGACGTAGGCCACGACTCGCCAACTCTTGCTCGATCGCATGGAAACGCCGTTCAAATTTGCCAATGGCTTTGCGTAATGCCTCTTCGGGGCTCAGCCGCAAAAAGCGGCCGAGGTTGACCAGGCTAAAAAGCAGGTCGCCAAATTCCTCCTCAATGTGAGCGGCATGCGCTTCATCGCAAGCCGCCTGGAGTTCGGCCAACTCTTCATGTACTTTGCCCCATACGGGCTCAATGGTTGGCCAATCAAACCCTACGGATGCCGCTTTGCCCTGCATACGGAGGGCGCGGGTTAACGCCGGCAGTGTACGCGGCACACCATCCAGCACAGAGTCGCGCCCCTTCTCCTGCTGCTTGGCCGTTTCCCAATGCTGTCGAATCTCAGACACGGTTTGGTCATTTTGATCGCCAAACACATGCGGGTGACGCCGGATGAGTTTTGCCGTGATGGCCTGTACGCTATCGTCGATAGTGAATTGCCCCGACTCCTGAGCAATACGGCCTTGAAACAAGATGTGCAGTAGGAGATCGCCCAATTCTTCTTGCAGCGCCGGCTGATCGTTCGCTTCGATACTTTCAATAACTTCGTATGCCTCCTCCAACAGATATGGAATGAGGCTTTGTGGCGTTTGCTGGCGATCCCAGGGGCATCCTTGCTCTGAACGAAGCCGGTCGACCACCGACAACAATTGTTGAAAATGCTCGTTGAGTTCAGCCGGTCGCTTCAGAGGTTGCGGCGGCGGGGTAGGTTCAGCTGCCATTATAAATTTCTGTCCAGGTATTTAAGTTCAGTGACGTTCGGCAGTATAACATAATACAGGAGGCGATACGCACAGGCTTTAAGCTGATGCGGTAATCTGCTGTTCGAGAAAGGCCTTGGCCGTCTCGGGTAAAGCGGTAAAACCCAAACGCACTGACGCAGCAGCGGTTGCTTCAACGTCTGCATCGATCGCCACAACTTTAGCGTACACGTCGGGCAGACCGGGCGCGTTAGTGGCGTCCAGGACGACCTTGAGATTGTCGTGTATAGCGACCCGGCCTTGCATCGTAACCTCGGCCGTAGTAACGCCTAAACGGGTGATGACGCCTGCTATCGCATGTTCGGATATCGTTTTGCCTTGCACCACATAGCAGGTAACGGGCAAGGGCAACGGCAAAGGTGTGAGGATTTCCGCTGCGCTATCAGGCAGGCTGCAGGCATACTGGCCTTCCAGTCCACTGATATCATACACCGTAATAGGCTGCTCGATGCCCTTGAACTGAACGTCCAGGGTATCACGCACTTGCAACAATGCGCCTACCCGTTGGTACGTGCTCGGGCTAATCAGAATCTGTCCGCCAATCGTGTACGACTCAATGCGGTACG
>JAPULM010000573.1 GCA_027294925.1 bacterium | reverse complement strand
GACACAGCTCTCTGGCACGGGCGTAGCTGTGTTCTACCTCTGGGGCGGCATGTCCCTTGGTGGCAATCAATGCGGGGCCAAGCATAACCTGGAGGTCCAACTCCTGTTGCAGGCGTTCGGGCGTTTCCGGCTGCGTCGTCAGCAAGGCCAAGCCCCGCGTCAGGTGCGCGGCCCCTTCCACTTGCGCAGAGCGCTGGAGAGCACGCTGACCCGCTTGCTGCCAATAGCTGATGGCAGCCTCGACCTGGCCCGCTTCGGTATAATGATGCGCCAGCAGCTCGGGCTGTGTCTCCACCACCTCCGGGAAGCTTGCTTCAAGCAACCGTGCCACCTGCTCATGGTACTGCTGCCGCGTACGCCTCAGCATCGATTGGTACGCCGTATCCCGGATCAGGGCATGCCGAAACGTGTAGGTTGCTCGCGGCGGACGCCCCCGCTGGTACAGCAACTCGGTGCTCACCAACTGGCTCAGACCCTCCTGTAAGGCGGGCTCCTCTAGCATCGCCAGCGCCTGGAGCATCTCATAGGCAAACTCCCGCCCCAACACCGCTCCCAACTGCGCCACCTCTCGCACTGTCGGTAACCGGTCCAGCCGCGCCATCAGAGAGTCGTGTAGCGTCGACGGAATGGCGGCAGTCGCCAGGGAGCCAGTTAAGGTATAGCGGTCGGTTTCTTCGTGCAAGAGGTCGGATTCGAGCAGCATCTTGGTCAGTTCTTCGACGTACAGTGGCACCCCATCGGTCTTGCCCACGATGTGGGCGACCACCTCGTCCGGCAGCGATTTGCCACCTGCCAGACGCGTGATCAACGCCTCAACTTGTGGTCGCTCCAGACGGTTCAGTGTCAGCGGGGTCATATGCGATTGGCTGGGCCACGACGGCACAAAAGTAGGCCGGTAGACCAACACATTGAGCATCGATACGGTCGGCACCTGGTCAATAAACAATCCCAATAGCTCCTGGGTCGAGGGATCGGCCCAGTGCAGGTCTTCCCAGACCACCAGCACCGGCTGCCGCTCGGCTTCTTCCAGCATCCAGGCCACAAGCACGTCCTGAGTCTGCTGACGTTGTTGCTGGGGCGACAGGGTAAATGCCGGATAGCGGTCCTCGGGAAGCGACAGCGACAGCAATGCTGCGATCAGCGGTACGGTCTCGTCCGGAGGCAGGCTGGACGGTTCCAGCCCCTGTTCCAATTTGGCCAGTCGGGTTTCAGCGTCGTCCTCACGCTGCCAGCCCAACGTCCGGTGCAGGTGTTCAATCACCGGAAACAGGGCGCTCTGTTGGATATATTCGGAGCAGCGAAACGTGATGCGCGTGGCGCCTTCCTGGCGCACATGCTGTCGTAATCCCTCCACCAGACTCGATTTGCCAATGCCCGCTTCGCCACTGATCAGCACCACCTGGCCAAAGCCCTCTTTGCTCTGTTCCCAGCGACGCAACAGCAGGCCGATTTCTTCGTCTCGCCCGACCAGGGCCTCGAAGCCGCCAGTGGCGGCGTCCTCGGCGTCGTGGTCCACCTGCCGCATACCATCCACGCGGAATACCGGCATGGGCTCAGCCACGCCTTTGAGTTCATGGGGTCCCAGGTCTTCGAGCTCAAATGCACCCTGCACTAGCCGTGCCGTCACGTTACTGATGACCACTGTGTTGGGTTGTGCGAGCCCTTCTAAACGGGCTGCAATGTTGACCGTTTCACCTGTCGCCAGGTTCTCATGCCGTCCACCGCCGCCCATCTCGCCAATCACCACCGGTCCGGTATGGACGCCAAGGCGTACGGTGAGCTGCACATCCTTCTCTTGTAGCAGGCGCGGATTGAGGGTCGTAGTAATCGCTTCCACAATCCCCAGGCCGGTGTACATGGCGCGTTGCGCATCGTCTTCGTGCGCTATCGGCCAGCCAAAGTAAATGAGTAGCCCATCACCAAGATACTGGGCCATATGGCCTTCATACTGCTGGATGACCTCGGCGGCGGTTGCCTGATAGGCACGGATAACCTCGCGTAAGTCTTCGGGGTCGAGCTGCTGAGAGAGTTTGGTGGAGTCAGCTAGATCGCAGAACATGACGGTCAGTTGCCGGCGTTCGGCTTCAGGGGCACTGCGGGTGGGCTTCTGGGCAACCGACTCGTCTTGCAGGGCTTCTGTGGAGATGGCCTCTGCGGGTGCTGTCGGCCCGTTAGATGGCGTACGGGTCTCGGTGACAGGTGGAGACAGGATGGGTACAGCGGGTGACGTGACTGCCTTAGTCTCTAAGGTGGCTGTCTGACTTGGGACGTCCACCGCAGGGGAAGTGACGGGTTGTTTCTCGCCTGTCCAGACTAGAACTCTACCCTCTTCGTCGATGGCGAGCCGTCTCAAAGTGAGTTCTTCTCGTACCTGCTCCAGTAACGCATCATCGATGTCAAAGATGTATTTGAGCGTGCGATAGGTTACGTGCCTATCACGATGGAGCAACGCCGTCACCCCTATGACTAGCTCTTGGAAACGCCTCTCAGCCTCTATCCCGCGTCCTAAGCCTGGCCTGGGTGTTGCTGGATCGCCAGTCCAGACGAGTATCTCACCATCATGGTCGACAGCGAGTTCTTGCACCTTGATGATTTCAACCTTCAGGTCTTCAAGATAATCGTCATCCAAGTCGAATTGGCGTTTCAAGGCGCGATACGATGCACGACCTCGCTGCCTGAGCAGATCGGTAATCTGATCGAGCACCTCGTAAAAATCCATCATCAACCCCCTGGGATACAATGTGACAACAGCCGTCTCACATGCTGTTCTCATATTAACAGAACATCAAAGGGGACTCCATGCATGAAACGTGCAAGAGGATCAGGCGAGATTCATCAGGTTGCCCGTAGCGGGACGATAAAATTGAACATGAGCGGTTTATCATATTGATGCGCGATAGGACGTCGTCCCTTGTGGGACAGACTCCCATGATTACCAGACCGGATCTGGCTCACCCTTCAAGTTCTTGCAGAAGAGCCTTCGCCTCTTTCAAATCCGCCGTGTCGAACCCCTCGGTAAACCACCCATACACAGGCGCGAGCAGGTCGCGAGCCTCCTGGCGCTTGGCCTGGGACTGCCACAGGCTGGCGAGGCTGGTGGCAGCGCGGAGTTCCAGGGACTTGGCTTGTTGGTGGCGGGCGATGTCGAGGGCTTTTTGGAAGGAGGTTTCCGCTTCGGTCTGTTGCGCCTCTGATCCTGACAGCAGCAGATCGCCTTTGATGCGATACACCTCCGATGTCCACAGACGGCCGTCGCTAGGTTCCATGCCTACCTGGGCTTCAGCAAGCAGGCGTAACCCTTCGTCTGCCTGGCCCAGCTGCCCGTACAGCTCGGCACATGGCACCAGGTCACGGAAGCGAAATAGGGTGGGGGTAGTGGCATCTTGAAACATGTGCTCCACCTTACGAAAAGCAGCGACGCCGTCCTTAATCTGGCCCTGGAGGACGAGTGCCCGAGCCATCATGAACTGGCCTCTGTAGTGAAACCCGGAAAAACCATGTTCACCTGTAAGCGCCACAAGAGCCTGGGCTTGCTCGTGGGCAGCGCGGCCCTCTCGGCGCAACAAATGAGCCTCCACCAGGCTGTTAATCGCCCACATCAGGCTAAACGGGTGTGCAAGTTCTTGAGCCAGAGCGAGCGCCTCACGACCACGCTGCAATGCCTGGCCCGGATACCCCAGCTGCCACAAGACCCCCCTGGCGAGATGACAGAGGCAGGTGACCTGGGGGTCCTGTCCATAACTCATGCTGTGGGTACGGTGCTGTTGCGGATCATAGAGGGTGAGCGCCCGCTCCAGATGCTGGCGGGCAGCAGGCAACTCGCCGAGTTCAGACAACGTCGCGCCGACGAAGCGATGGGCGTATAGCGCAATGCTGTTATCGGGCTGGCGCTGGCTTTGATGCAAAAGTTCTTCAGCAATCTCGCGAGCCGTTTGTAAGGCACCGGTCGTGTGGTAGAAGGTCCAGAGGCCGCGCATCACCGAGATCAGTTGCGGACTCTCCCCCACCTGATCGTAAAGCTCTCGGGCTCGGTCATAGATGCGCCCCACTTCCGGGTCTGCATACCCTCTCGCATGGCTCAACGCCACGCCAAAGGCCGCTTGCAGCACCAGCTCGGATTGACGTCGTGCCGCTGTATCCGGAAGGGTTGTCAGTAAGGCCAGGGCAGTGCGAAAGGCGGCTATCGCCTCCTCCGGCGCCGCCCGCTGCATGGCCTGCTGCGCTGCGCGTTGCAGGTAGGTTACCGCTTTCTCGGTGTTGTGACTGTGCTGGTAGTGATGAGCCAGCGCCCCATAATGCTCCTCCAGGTCATCTGCATAGAGCCCTTCGATGGCCTGCGCCGTGCGTTCGTGTAGCACCTGGCGCTGCTCCACCAGCAGCGCATGATAGGCGGCCTCCTGCGTCAGGGCATGCTTGAAGGTATAGTCCGGCTCCGGGAAGGCGGGCTGCTCGTAGACAAACTCCGCCTCTTGCAAGCGAGCAAGCCTCTGATACAGATCGTCTTCCGCTAGGTTCACGACCTGTTTGAGTAGGCTGAACGGAAATTCCTTACCCACGACTGCTAGAGATTGCAGTAAGGCTTTGTCGTTGGCGTCTAGCCGATCGATGCGTGCGGCCAATACCCCCTGTACCGTAGGGGGTATCTGAATCTCACTAAAGGGCTGCGCCAGGGTGATGTCGCCATTCCGTACCAGCATGCCCTGCTCGAACAGGGCATGCACGATCTCTTCCATAAAGAACGGATTGCCTTCCGTCCGCTCCAGAATTATTTGCTTGATCGGTTGCACGTCAGCCCTGTCACCCATCAGGAAACTAAGCAGCTCGTTGGCTTCCGCCTTCCCCAGAGGATCAAGTCGCAGCTGGGTATAGAATGTCTTGCTACCCCAACTGTGCTGATATTCTGGACGATAGTTGACCAGCAACACCAGACGGGCCGTCGCCAGGCTGTCGCTGAGTAGGTCGAGAAACGCCCGCGACTCGCTATCCACCCAGTGCAAATCCTCGAAAATGACCAGTAGCGGTTGATTGAGGCTTTCTCGCAACAGCAATTGCTTGAGGGCTTCAAACGTGCGGCGGCGCCGAATCTCCAGGTCCATCTGTTGTAACGTTGCCTGCGCATCACGCACGTCCAACAACGCAAATAGGTAAGGTAGGGTCTCGTCCAAGCGGCGATCTAGAGTCAGCACTTTGCCGGTTACTTTTTCACGCCGTGTACGCTCGTTATCCTGCGGCGTGATGGCAAAATAGTGCTTCAACAGATCGATTAACGGCAGATAGGGAAACGCTTTGCCATGCGAGACCGAAAAGGCTTCCAAGACCAGGACGTCCTGCGGGACGCCGAGTTTGCCTTCATAGACCAGGCGGGATTTGCCGACCCCGGCCTCACCCACCAACGCCACAATTTGCCCCTGACCTGCAACAGCCAGTTGCAATACGCTGCGGATCTGCGTCAGCTCATGGCGCCGCCCGACAAATTGTACCAGCCCACGGCGGGTGGCCAGTTGCAATCGGGTACGTAACGGCCCCACGCCGACGACCTCATACGTCGGCAGCGGCTCGCTCACCCCTTTGACTTTGGCAGCACCCAGGTTGTTGAAGGCAAAATAGCCTTCCGTGAGTTTGTGAGTGGACTCACCACAATCGAACCGGGGGTTGCAAGGCTTTCCATGCGCGCCGCCAGCCCGGTAGAGTGGCCCACCGGCACATAGTCGGTATGCAGATCGTCCTTGCGGATCGAGCGCACCACCACTTCACCGGTATTAATGCCAACCCGGAGCAGAACCGGCACCCCATGTTCGAGACGCACCGCCTCCGCGTAGCGGGCACTATCTTCCTGCATACGCAACGCCGCATACAAGGCGCGCTGCGCATGGTCCTCGTGCGAAATCGGCGCCCCGAACAGCGCCATAATACCATCACCCATCGTCTGCGCCACGAAACCCTCATAACGGTGCACGGCATCCATCATCAGTTGCAATGCCGGGTCGATGAGACGGCGTGCCGCTTCCGGATCGAGGTCCTCCAGCAGGGCCATGGAACCTTTAATGTCGGCAAACAACACCGTAACGTGTTTGCGCTCGCCTTCCAGGGCATTGCGCGAGGTGAGGATTTTCTCGGCCAGGTGCTGGGGGGTGTATGACGCAGGGTCGCGTTTGTGCTCTGTGGCTGGCTGTAGCTCTAACTGGGCAGGTTGAGGTATGGTCGTAAGGTTATGTTCCGCAGGCCATGCAGAAGTTCGCCTCGGACGGCAATTCCTGTTGACACTGAGGGCAGACTTTGGCCAGACGACTACCACAGTTGAGACAGAAGTTGGCTTCAATCGGGTTCTCATGCTGACACTGGGAACACTGCATTGCCATCCTCCTCTGGGCCCCTGGACGCCATGGTCGTGGGTCATCCTGGCAGCATTGTAGCGCTGCTGGGGACGGGGGAAAGGTTGTGAGGCTCCAACATTACTCTAAAACCGGGCATCAAGTGCCCATTTACCATGCATGCTCACGTCCATCCCACTGCCAAAAGCGCCCGTGCTCGGCTGGTGTCAAACCGGCGATGACCTTACGGATACCGGTAACACTTTCCTGGACCGATAGCGTCGCACTAGCCCCGCCCATGTCGGTACGAACCCAACCGGGATGCATGACAATGGCGATCAGTCCTGCACGGCCCCAGGCGGGTGCCAACTCACGAAGCTTGTCGTTGAGCGCCGCTTTTGAGTCGCCATAAATACCGAGACCACGCGTGCTGCCATAGCGTGCGCCTAGCTGACTGGTCATCAGGACAATCTTTTTCTCTGTACCGCGCTGAACCCCATCAAGCAGCGCCTGGGTGACCTTGATGGGGGCTTCGGTGTTGATCGCCATAACCTTTTTGCGGCTCATGCCCCGGCCGGAAACCCCAGCGTTGTGGATCAGCACGTCGATACCTTCATGCGCCGTGGCAGCGGCAAGATTCGCAATCTGATCGGCACAGCGCACATCCAGCTCGTGCAACACGACGTCGCCAGCCCGCTCGCCGCGCTGGTCGGGGGTACGCGTCGTCGCATGCACACGCCAGCCATCGGTTGCGTATTGGCGGGCAAGCTCCAGCCCAATACCACGGCTCGCGCCAATAATCATCACGGTTGGCATACAGACATCTCCTCGTGACTATCCTGCTAATGTATCCAATAGCGTCTTTGCTTCTCGTAAGTCCGCCGTGTCAAACCCTTCCGTAAACCACCCGTACACGGGGGCGAGCAGGTCGTAGGCGTCCTGGCGCTTGTCCTGCTGCTGCCGCAGGCGGGACAGGCTGGTGGCGGCGCGGAGTTCTAGGGATTTGGCCTGTTGCTGGCGGGCAATTGAGAGGGCCTGGTGGAAGCAGGCCTCAGGGGTACATTCCGCCATCTGCGACCCGCCATCTGCGATCTGAAGCAGTTTACCTTTGAGCCGATACAGTTCGGCCTCGTAGCTGCGCTCGCCCGCCGTGTGCGCCAGCGTTAACGCCTCAGTCAGGGCGGCCTGCGCATCTGCCGTATGTCTTGTACGGGCAGAGACGTCCGCCAGCCAACCCAGGTACATGGGTAGGCCGAGGGTTGCTCCCGTGGCACGCCACCCAGCGATACCCTCTTGAAGCTGCTTCAGCCCCTCCTTGTGCCGTCCCAGTTCGGTCAGCGCCACGCCACGGTTCAGAGTACCCATTGCTTGCCAGGCAGGGAAGCTATGCTCGGTTCCCAGAGCGAACTCGGCTTCGGCCTGTTCAAGGGTGGCCTGCGCCTGACCGCACCAGGAATAGACGAGTCCAGCATAGTGCCGAGCGAAACTCATGATATAGGGATGCGGCAGGTCATCAGCGAGATACAGGGCGTCGTCGATGCGTTGCCTGGCCTGCACGGGATAGCCTGACA
>JAPULM010000572.1 GCA_027294925.1 bacterium | reverse complement strand
TAGATGTTCCGGCCATCGTCGGGGTTGATCCGCGAGACGGTTCGGACACAGCACGCCATAACGATACGCAGGAACCCTTTGCCGCGTTGGCCTTTAAAGTGGAGCTGGCGCAAGGCCGCCGGCTTACCTATCTACGCCTCTATGCCGGGAGTCTCGAGCCAGGCGCCGCGGTGTATAACACCAGAACGGGTACCCAGGAACGTGCGTCGCGTATACTGCGGATGTTCGCCAATAAGCGCGAACCCTTGGACCAAGGCCGGGCCGGAGATATCGTAGCGGTGGCTGGTTTGAAAGAGACAACCACAGGCGACACCCTGTGTGATGCGACGCATCCGCTCCGTTTTGAAGCGATTCCCTTCCTCGAGCCGGTCATCACCATGGCGGTCGAGCCCATGACCATGGCGGAGCAATCGAAATTGGGCTTGGCGCTGGAGCAATTGCTCCAAGAAGATCCGACGTTGCACATGGTCTATGACGAGGAACGCGGCCAAACTGTGCTCTCCGGTATGGGTGAGTTGCACTTGGAAGTACTCATACGCCGTCTGCATGACGAGTTCAACCTGCAGGTCAACGTCGGTCGACCGCAAGTCGTCTATCGGGAGACCATCCAGGGAGAGGCGGAGGTCAGCGACACCTTCGAGCGCGAGATCGCGACCAAACATCAGTTTGCCGGCGCCTGCTTAGTGGTGCGGCCAGCGGCCAATGGAGCGGGTCTATCGTTTAGCCATCAGGTGCCGGAGGATGCTGCCGTTCCACCCGAGATCATCGAAGCCGTGCGCCAGGGCGTGCGGGATGCAGCGTCCTCGGGAGTTGTCCAGGGCTATCCGGTGGTGGATGTGCACGCAGAACTCCGCCGCGTCACCTATCGGCAAGAACACAGTACACCGCTCGCCTTTAGTATTTTGGGCGGCCAACTCTTCGTGCACGCCTTGAAAGCGGCACAACCGGTGCTTTTAGAACCCCTGATGCATCTCGAAGTGTTGGTGCCAGAGGAGTTCGTTGGCGGCGTTATCGGTGGGTTGCAGAGTCGGCATGGGGTCATTGAGGGCGTCGAGGCACGCGGACGCATGCAGGTGATCGCGGCCCTGGTTCCCCTCGTCGCCATGTTTGGGTATACAACCGACTTACGCTCTGCTAGTCAGGGGCGCGGCACGTTCACGATGCGTTTTTCCCGCTATGCTCCGGTACCGTAGGCACGACGAGACCCGCTGACCGCAGCAAGGCTGCCGTGCGCTGCAGCGGTAAGCCGACGACATTGGTGTAGCATCCTTCGAAGGCAGCGACAAAAGCTCCACCCCGGCCTTGAATCGCATAGGCTCCCGCCTTATCAAAAGGCTCGTCCGTGGCAATATAGTGGTCGATATCAGCCTCGGCTAGTGGGCGAAATAACACGTCTGTGCTCACGGTATCGAGGCGTGTGCACCCCTTGCTGTGTTGCAGCAGAGCGAGACCAGTGACCACAGTATGCTGCCGACCGCTGAGACACCGCAGCATCTGCCTGGCTTCGGTAGCGCTCTGGGGTTTTCCCAGTATGCGGGCATCGATTGTCACGATGGTGTCGGCTCCCAAGACCAAGGCGTCGGGAAATTGCTGCGCCAGATGCTGCGCTTTGGTCTGTGCCATGCGTATGACATAGGCTGTTGGTGCCTCGCCGGGCTGTTGCCGCTCCTCAATGTCTGCGGGCATCGTGGCAAAGCACAGCCCCAGTTGGGCTAAGAGCTGCTGGCGTCGTGGTGAAGCCGAGGCAAGAATCAGCTTAGACATCCCGTGAGACCACATAGTCGGCTAGGGCGTATAGCGTCTCTAGGGCGGCTGAGGGAGCAAAATCGTCCAATTGCTGCTTTGCCAGCGTGATGTGTCGCCCTGCCGCGGCCATGGTGGATTGCAACGTGTTGTATTTGTGGAGAATCGCAATGATCTCCGGCAATGTAGCATCGTTGGCCTCGGTGTTCTGGACGTAGTTGGTAATCACTTGAACCTCAGCAGGACTGGCGTATTGCATCACCGTGATAATCGGTAGGGTGATTTTGCCTTCCTTCAGATCGGTGTTCACCGGCTTACCGAGCTTTGTTTCCGGCGCCACGAAGTCGAGCGTATCATCGGCCATCTGGAACGCCAGGCCTAAATGCTGGCCAAAAGCTGCAACCTTGGTATGCTGCTGGGGCGACACACCACCTAATAATGCCCCAATGGCACAGCTTGCCTCGAACATCGAGGCCGTTTTTAACGCGATAATACGGTAGTAATCGTCCTCACTAATGCCCAGATCGCGTTGTTTGAGGGTCTCGATAACCTGCCCTTTGGCCATCTCCATCGTCACCCTGGATACCGTTTGCATGACGAGATGGTCCTTATCACTCAGCGCGAGCGCCATGGCCTTGGCATAGAGATAATCCCCGATCAAGATCGAGATTTCATTGCCCCAGCGGGAGTTGACAGTCGGGTTCCCACGGCGCAAGTGGGAATTATCAACGACGTCATCGTGCAGCAACGTCGCGGTGTGGATGAATTCGATCACCGCGCTGAGATCATACATCCGGTCTCCAACGTAGTTGCAGAGGCGGGCGGAAAGAATCAATAGCACGGGTCGAATGCGCTTACCACCACTGGTCAGAACATAGTTCCCAACATCAGAAATAAAGCGCACGTCAGTCATGAGGTGGCTCTCAATGGCTTCTTGGACATGCTTGAGATCATCCTCAATGAGGGACACAATTTGCCTAAGTGACATACTTACACTTTCTGTACTTTAACGTGAGATTTCCCAAGCGGTGGACAACACTGTAAAAGGAACAACAGAGGATGTCAAGCCCGTTCTCGAAAGCATTTTGTCGTCTTGCCAGGTGGGTGTGATAGAATTTCTCAGAGGCGGCTGAGACATGATGGACGCGCCGGCCTATGGGCCGGCGAAGAGATGTAAACAGTACAGCTGGGGATAAGCAATCATGGTGCTTGCGAAGGTGCTGAGCGGCACTTTGCTGGGTGTCGATGCCCGCATCGTTGAGGTCGAAGTCGATCTGGCCAACGGTCTCCCCACGTTCACCACGGTGGGGTTACCGGATACATCGATTCGCGAGAGCCGCGAGCGGGTGAAAGCGGCTATGGCGAACAGCGGTTTTTCTTTCCCTCTCAAACGCATCACCGTCAATCTCGCCCCAGCTCATCTGCGCAAGGAAGGTACGGCTTTCGATCTGCCGATTGCCTTGGGGCTCTTGTGCGCCGCCGGCTATATAACCTCTGAAAAGCTGCAAAACTATTTGGTCGTTGGCGAATTGTCCCTCGATGGCCGAGTGAAAGCCATTACCGGTGCCATGCCCATGGCTATGATGGTGCGACAACAGGGGCTGGAGGGCATGCTCGTGCCGGCTGAGAATGCCGCTGAGGCCGCAGTCATTGATGGGGTGTCGGTGTTTGGGGTGGCGACGCTAGCGCAGGCGATCGGTTTTGGCAATGACACGGAAGCGCTCACGCCTACCGTCTGCGACGTGCAGGCACTGTTTCAGCGCCAGGCGGTCTATGCTGAAGATTTTGCCGATGTCAAAGGCCAGCAGCACGTCAAGCGAGCCCTGGAGGTGGCTGCGGCTGGCGCTCACAATGTTTTACTGATGGGCCCGCCGGGTTCCGGTAAGTCGCTCATGGCGCATCGTTTACCTTCCATCTTGCCGACCATGAGTCTCGATGAGGCGATTGAAACATCCAAGATTCATAGCATTGCCGGTTTGCTTAGCCGTGAGCACGCCTTGGTGGCGACGCGACCGTTTCGCGCCCCGCATCATTCGACCTCGGACGCCGGTCTCATTGGTGGAGGCAATATCCCGACGCCGGGCGAAATCAGCTTGGCGCACCATGGGGTGTTGTTTCTC
>JAPULM010000571.1 GCA_027294925.1 bacterium | reverse complement strand
TGGCATACTGCGACCGGCCCTGTTCCCCGTCGTTAATGACGTCAATGCCCGTGTCAATCTGCATCTTCACGACTTCGGCGACGGCCTGTCGGATGCTGGCGTCCAGGGCGCTCTGATCAAATTGGTGCCGTTCCTCTCTGGGTAACAGCACGTCTTGTTGTGCGGGCGACCTAGGAAGACTGCCTGTATGTGTGGTTAGAATTCTCGATTCACTTCGTTTCAATCGTGGCCTCCTTATGGTGTTGTGTTGTCACGCTAAGAAATCGTTATTTGCGCCAAGCTGTACTGGCGCTATCCCGGTCCCCGCCTCGTTCGGGCGTGCGCGTTACGGCGTGTAGAGTCCCTTGTCCTGTGCCAGCTGTACGGCAAGGGCGGTGATGGTGTCGAGACAGGGCGTCTCCAGGTTGGCCGCGTGGGCAAATTGCATCGGCACCAGCAGCATGCTTTCCAGTTCCATCGACCGGCCGAGGTCGTAGTCCTGCCGGATCGACGGCGTATGGTCCGGCGTGTTGTGGAGCAAGCCTTCCGGATGGTATCGGGTATTGATTGACATCGCGGTCGGATTCGCCTGGGGTGTTCTCTGATAGGGATGTGGGACATTGTCCCGCATGGGGAAGCGCATTTTTCTGATATACATAGCATTAGAGTTTAGATATGATAGGCCTATTCTCACAAAATTCTGTTTGTCATAGGAAAACGCTGTCTTTGGGGGCGTCAAGGCGTTACCTTAGAGGCTGATATTGCAGGAGAGCTGTTAATGACCGATCATATCAGGCATCGTCAGGCACAGAATATTGCCGACGTTGTTATGCATCATACACAAGAGGTTAGTGAGCTGATTGGGCTGTACAAACAACAGGCCGCATCGCTTGATCAGCTGACAGACATTATGGCTCGCTTGACGCGTGTTTTAGAAAACGTCAGTAGTCAAATTTCAAAAGAAACGAGAGGGCTAAACTCGAATCAGGTCAATGGTAAAGGCGTTTTTCCTCTCTTTATGGGGCGACATTCTCACTCCACGCACGACTCATCAGAGCGCTAAGACGATTGGCACCAACAGAGATTGCCCGGTGCGCAGATTGTTTTCAGCAGCGTCAAATAGGATCGGCTGGTCTGTCGTAATGCCCTTGTAAGGACCGGCTGTAAATGATAATTGCTTCAAAATCTGTGTTCCCGATATTACCCACACAAATGGGTTAACCTGGATGGAATACGCATGATGGAGCCAGGGGCGGCACCTCACGGGCTACTCATCACCCAGAGTCACCTCTATTTCCCCCGCGATCACATAGATAACTTGATGTTCTGTTTGGTGCTGGTGAGGTTCTGCCTCGCCGCCTGACGGCTATTCATTAAATTCCTCCACGGTGAGCAAGCGATTGTCTGAGCATGAAAACTTTGCTGATTGTCTACCATTCGCAATCGGGAAATACGGAAGCCTTAGCGCAGGCTGTTTATCGCGGTGCGAGTCAATCGGGCGCAACCATCAGCCGACTCGTTCGGGCTCTCGATGCAGGCCTGGACGATTTGCTTAACTGCCATGGCATTATCTTTGGGACACCTGAGAATTTCGGTTTTATGTCAGGGGCGCTAAAGTATTTTTTTGATCGCACCTTCTATCCTGCTCAACATCATGCGCTAAATTTACCTTATGCATTGTTCATCAGTGCAGGCAACGATGGTACGGGTGCCGTGCGGCAAATTGATCGTATTTTGATTGGCTATCCGATGCGCAAAGTGGCTGAACCAATTATTTGCCGTGGATGTGTCACCCCAGAGCATTTAGAAGCATGCGAGAGCTTAGGCCTATCCCTGGCGGCTGGCTTGGAGTTGGGGATTTTTTAGCCGGCGCCAAGGATGTTTTAACAGAATCATTTCCGTGGTTGATTCAAAGTTCATATAGCGTGTTGTCGACTTGCGGGCGGACGGATTGTTTGAGCCAATCTTTCATGCCTTGTATGGGGGTGCGAGCGGCGAAAGGGTCCTCATTTTCAAGGATGTCGCCCATCTCGGCTTCAATTTGATCCGGGTCTTCTCCGGATTCCATGCGTCGGATCATTTCTTCCATACCGTCGCCGAGTTTCAAGCCGGTGCTCTCATACAATTTGCGCATCATTTGCGCTGCCTGACGCGGGTCTTCCTCGTCTATCCCATCGGCTTCGGAGGCCAGCTGCATCATGGCCCGCTCAAGCTGGCTTTCATCAAGGTCAGGCATGCTTTGCTCGTCTTCTTCTTTACGTCCCTTCGAAATGGCAAACTTCGATACCTGGCGCTCTAAATCGGCATGTCCACAACGCGGACATGCCGGGCGTTTTTCGGTATTAATCCGCCGTGAGAAAAAATTGAAGATCGTATGACAATCAGAACAGTAAAATTCATAAACCGGCATTTGTTTGACCTCACATGATGTGAATGATGAGAGATGGGCATACCATCCCATTTGGTAAATGTCGCTACTTTCACCAACCACCCATATAATAGTAACTCAAAATGACAACTAGAGCTGAATGTTTTTGTGTCACCAACCTTATGCTTGTTTCCGTCGCAATCTAATTAGGATGCCAGTCAATGCGGATGAGCAGCCGTCGATCGCGGTGGATTTAACGTTTGAATCGGAGGCAACGTATGTCGGAAAGCGCACACCAGGGCAGTGTCGCCGGCACCCACTGGGATCCAAATCAATATCTGAAATTTACCGATCACCGCTTGCGTCCAGCCCTTGAGCTTTTGCAACGTGTGCCACTGACATCGCCTAAGGTCGTTTACGATTTAGGATGCGGTTTAGGCAATGTGACGCGGATGATCGCCGATCAATGGCCGGCGGCTGATGTATATGGGCTGGATCATTCTCAACAAATGTTGGAACAGGCAGCAGTTAAGAGTTCACGAGTACATTGGCTGCAAGCTGATGTTCGTCACTGGGCGCCCAGTGAGTCCCCTGATCTTATGTTTTCCAATGCCACCCTGCAATGGATCGATGGACACGATGATTTGTTCCCTCGGCTGATGAGTTTTCTCAACTCAGGTGGGTGCCTGGCTGTACAAATGCCGTTGAGCTGGAGCATGCCCTCGCATCGATTGATGCGTGAAGTCCTGGCCGACGGTGGTGTCGAAGGCGCACCTATCGGAAGTGAGCAATTACGGGTTGCGGTTGGGCGCAAATGGGTAGAAGATGCGGAGATCTACTATGATCTGCTTGTCTCACGGGCGACAAATTTAGACCTCTGGGAAACAGAATATCTTCAGGTTTTGTCCGGTCAAGACCCGGTACTTGAGTGGGTCAAAAGTACAGGCTTACGCCCTATCTTAAACGGTCTGGATGATGAGGATCGAGAGGTCTTTTTGGTGACCTATCGACAACGGCTGGGTCAAATTTACCCTAAACGTTCGAATGGCTTCACGCTGTATCCGTTTCGTCGTCTGTTTGTGGTGGCGATTAAGGCCTGATCAGCTAAACGCCTAGGGTTGAGCGGCTTCAACACGAGAGGTTCTGATGCGCAAAATGAGGCTTTTGATCGTTGCGGTCGCGGTGTCTCTACTTGCTGTAGAACGCTCGACGCATTGGTTTCAGGCAATAGCGCATGAATTGTCCCCTTCATCAATGGGAGGTGGCACGATTGTAGGTCCCACCATTTTGCCACGCCAGGCGCAGCAGATGTTATCGACTGTTGAAATCATCAGTATGGCCCAGCAGGGGGTTACCGATGTCAGCGTGTCAGCTTCTGTACTCTGTTTTTGCCTGCGCAAGGCGGGCGACAACGTCCAAGAGTTACGACGTTTAAGAAATGAGAAGTTTGATAATGGCGCGGTATTGTTTAAGGCTGGTAAATATGCACAGGCCATCACCGCCTTTACTAAGGCTATCAGGATGAATCTACGTGATGCCGCAGTGTATATATGAATCGAGGTTTATCGCATGCCAACACCGGCAACTACGAGCAAGCGTTGGCTGACTTTACCCAAGCAATTGATCTGGATCATCACCTCGCTGTAGCGTTTTACGCCCGCAGCATGACGTTTTTCATCATGCAGAAAGTGGTAGATGCGCATCAAGACCTGCGACGAGCTGCTGTGCTGCATTATCCATCTGCGCACCGCCTGCTGAACGACAGTTGATGCTTGCCATCTACGGTTCCGCTTCATCCCTTTCTGCCTCAGGCTACGTCATTTTAAGGCGTTTCGGCGAAAACTGTGCAAAGCCTTGCGGTATCGTGGGCCCGGTTTTATAGCGCAAGCCGTTTAAAAACGCGTTCTGGGATCAAACGGATCACCAACATAATCCAACGCCAGAAAAATGGCAAATAGATGATGTCGGCTTTTTTCGCAATGCCTCGATAGATACCGCTGGCTACCCTTTCCGGCGTCGTCCACAAGAGGCCCTTGTCGAAGTCAGAAGTCATCGGTGTATCGACAAAACCGGGCTTAATCGTCAACACATGAACGTTCGCTTTATGCAGTCGACTACGTAGACCACTTAAGAAGGCCGTCACGGCAGCCTTAGTGGCTCCGTATGTGTAATTGCTCTGGCGCCCGCGATCTGCGGCCACCGAGGTGATGACTGCGATGGTGCCGTTCCCTTGTGCCTCGAAAAAATTAGCTAAATGAGTCAAAAACGATAGGGTACTCAAACAATTGATCTCAAATTCTTGCCGTGCGGTTTCAAAAGACGCCTCACACTGAGACTGAATAGGCAAGGTGCCGTGCGCCACTAAGGCAATATCAAGTCCGCCCAGTCGTGCATGTGCATTGGTAATGACGGTGGCGTGCCGGTTGTATTCCATCACATCCAGCACTTCACATTCAACTTGACCGGCGCCACGCGCCCGCAGGTCATCAGCAACGGCTTGTAGGCGCTCGTGGCGACGCGCCACCAGATACAGTTTGTCCCCTTGCGTGGCAAATAGGCGTGCTGTGGCCTCAGCGATGGCTGATGTCGCACCAATAATCAAGATATTGGTCATTGACGATCTCCGGTTACCCGCCGCCAGAAACTGGAAGAGAAGTTGGCGTCGATATAGTTCGCAAATGACTCCCACTGTGGGAAAAAAGCCCGGAAGCTAGCGCCGCTCATACGGGCGTCTTTGGCCGGGTAGACAGCGCCTCCGGCTTGGCGTACAACCTCGTCTAGGCTGCTCAAAAGTTGTAAAGTGACGTCCCCACGGTTGGGAAAATCGAGCGCCAATGTGACGCCGGGGCGCGGAAATGACATAAGCCCGGGAGATGCCTGGTCGCCAAAGGTCTTTAGTACAGCTAAAAACGACCCCTGCCTGGACCTGGCTATTCGTTCGAGCAATTCTCGTACTGAAGCCTGGCCATCTGTAAAGGGGACAACGCACTGATATTGCATAAAGCCTTTTGGCCCGTATATGCGGTTCCAGTGGTCGATCGCATCAAGGGGGTAAAAAAAAGGCCGGTAATGGAGGAGCGATTTTTTTGAGCGGCGCTGACTGGAATGGTAATACAGCATGTTAAAGGCGCGTAGCGTTACGCTATTGATGAGAGACAGGGGCGGTTCAACAGGAAACGGAAATCCGCCAGGTTGGCTTTGTTTTGGTTTGGTAGGTAGCTGTGAGGCATGGTTGCCACGCGTAAAAATTCCTCGACCGATCTTGTTGCCTTGCGCCAGACAGTCAATCCAGGCCACCGTGTATTCATCATGCGAGTCGGCGTCACGGGTAATGGTAAAATATGAGTCGAGTTGATCAAAGCGGGTGGTTGCTGCTTCGATATAGGGATTGGCGATCGGCTTAAGGGCAATTTCAGCCCACACAATGAGTCCTGTTAGGCCAAGACCGCCAATGGTCGCGGCGAACCATTCGCTATTCTCTGTCGGTGAACAGACGCGGTGCGTGCCGTCAGAGCGCAGCAGTTCAAAACATCTGACATGCTGTCCAAATGTTCCATCTCGGTGGTGCCCTTTGCCGTGCACATCATTGGCGATTGCTCCTCCCACGGTTACCAACTGCGTCCCTGGCGTGGCGGCAACAAACCACCCATGAGGAACGACTAGGGCTAGAATTTCCGACAGGAGCACACCCGCTTCGCAGCGCAGGATGCCATTTTCGCGGTCGAAAGCAAGCAAGCGATCAAGCCCTCGTGTGTCAAGTAGCACGCCGCCGTCGTTGAGACAACTATCGCCATAACTCCTCCCATTGCCATACGGTAAAATCGTTTTATTTGGTGACTTGGGCAGCGGCAGTGGGTCTGATCGCCAGTGCAGTTTGACAATGTCTTGTTTGGTTCTGGGATAGCGTCCCCAGGATTGGTAGCGTTTGGGCATAGGCCTACGTTGTAATGGGAAGGGTGAAACAACAAGCTTTTGAGTTTGTGATAAGCCGATCAAAACAAGTTGGAAAAAATTTCGTAACCACCCAACCAGGTGCCAATCATGCTCCCGATGCCGGGTAGAATAAAAGCCAGGAATATGCGCAATAAGCGATTACGCCACCAGCCTTTAAGGGATCGTACATCGTCTGCAACGGTTTGTAACTCACGTACCACCGGTGGCCTAAAATAAGCTTGCGATAAGGCAGTAACGTAACCAGCTCCGATCAACGGGGTCAAACTCGTAAATGGCGCCGCCACAAAAGCAACCAAAATCGTTACCGGATGTGCCAAAGCCGCCACAGCCCCGAGGGCGCTTGGGATGCCATTGGCGAAGAACCAGAAGCGCGCATTACTGCCGGCTGCTGCTGCACCTTGTTGCCAGCCGATGTACACGATGGCGGCAAGGATGGTAACCGGAACGCCCCATTGTACCCATTTCCAGACGGCAGAAGCCGGGGGGATCGTGGTGAAGTCATCAGGCGTTGGAATAGGTTGCTGGGAAAGCAAGCGGGTCATACCAGGCACATGTGCCGCTCCAACCACCACCACCACGCGATCCCCTTCTGCCTGTCTAATTTTTTCGGTCATATAGATATCGCGTTCGTCGATGAGCACTTGGCGCAAGGTTGGCAGAGACTCGCTAAATTCCTCCAGCATAGCGGATAAGACATCCTGTTGGCGCAGGTCTCGTAGGGTTTCCTCAGAAATGGGCTCTGCCTCAAACATACCTTGTAACAGGGAGGCCAGGAGCAATAACTTTTTGAACCATGGTGTCGTTCGCCAGGCACGCCCCATGGTGATTTTGACATCTCGGTCACAGAGTAATATCGGGATGTTATGTTGCTGGGCAATATTCGCGGCTTCCAGCAATTCCGTGCCCGGCATCACGCCAAGCTGCCCACCCAATTTCTTTTGGTAAGCTGACAAAATAAGGCCGGCGATTAACGGGCTAAGCTGACGTTGGCGGATCACCTGCTTGAGATCGAGGTTCTCTAAACGGCGTTGTTGTGACAGCGCCGCGTAACGTTGTGCGTCAAGCTCGACACAAACACAGTCCGGTTGTTCTTGCGTGATGACATCACGCACACGCTCGGCTGATTCTTTGGACACGTGAGCTGTACCCACCAAGACATATTCCCTACCATCAGCCGCCACGCGGTAGACATCCGAGGGGTATTGCGAATCAGGCACGGCTGGCGAGTTGTGCTGACTGATGACGAGTTCCTTCTGTTGACGTTGAAGAGAGATCAAGGCAATGTTTCTTTATATTGTACATCAACATTATACATCGCCGGCGGCGCAGTGCGCTGCTCCTACTGTACGTTGCAATTATGCCGTGCAATGCGTTCTAAGACACCTTCTTGTTTGGGCGATTGTCGTTTTTCGTCTAAGCCGGCCTCAAATTCTTTCATCGTCAACGGTTTCATGTGCATCCTCCGCTTATTCCTCGTCCATCCGGGTAGAGGTCCCTAAAAAAATGCCCTTCCGCAATCCGCCTTAGCTCTACTCTGCCTGCTGATACGTGCGGACAACATGCATAAGAACGTTTGTCTAGGTATTTATACCGTTCTCAAGACTTCATGTCTACCACCTAAATGGCCAGTATGAGGTCGAGATTTGAAGTTTTCAGCGATAGGATGTGGAGCCGGCATGCAACGGGCGAGGGAGAACCGCGCGGTGGCCGCGCCAGGTAGGCGGTTTAACAATTTGGCGCTTCGGTTTTTGCTGATGATTTCATAGTGACACGATGTAACGTATGGAAGTGATAGCAAAAGCCGCCAGGTGATGCGTCCTACGGCGATTCGGATGTGCGTCGCGGTTGATGTTAAAGCAGCATAGCGAGGATGTCCTCGACCGACGTTGCACCGAGAACCACAACCGTGTAGATGGTCAGAACGGCTAGACACGTCACGGCGCCCAATAGGCATACACTGAGAACGCCACGTACTTTGGCAAACAAACGACCATTCGTGTTTTGCCATGCCCACACCATGATGACAAGCACGATAGCAATAGCAAAAGGCAAAATCATTTCCATGCTTATATTACCCCTATACCTCTTTATCGGTATGGTAAAGTAGAGGACTGACATCTTTGTGATGCTCCAAGGGTATAGGAAAATTATCGGATAATGCCTTGACGGATGACCTGCTCATTGTGGGGATAAGTAAAACAGTGCGACCAGGCCCTGTGGGTCGAAGGGGACTGGTAGATGCGATGCTACCATGAAACGGATCGTGGATGGGGGCAAGGTGAGGTGGATCTACGAGGCTGACATCGTGTCCTTTTTCGACAGCTTGGATCGCAACAAGCTCAAGGAGATGCTCGGGATTCGGGTCGCCGATGGGTCGCTGATGCGACTCATTGGCAAGTGCTAGAGGAACGGTTTCCTGAAACGGCTGAAACCCACCCGGAATTGCTTGCGCATCACTGCACTGAGGCGGAACTCAATAAGCTGGCTGTTCAGTATTGGCATAAAGCGGCCCAGTCGGCTATTCAACATTCCGCATATCAGGAAGCATGCGTTCATTGTACGAAAGGGCTTGAGGTGCTTAAGGCAAGGCTGGAAGACACCGAGCCGTTCGCAGCAGGAACTCACGTTGCAGACCTTGCTCGGCTCAGCAATGCATCCTCTTGGTCAGGCAAGTCCCATCATTGTACAGGTCTACGAACGAGCCTGGGAACGCTGTCAGCAGTTGGAGGACTCCCGCCTGGTCATTCTCTGTGCTCAAGGGACTCAGTACGTTTTATAGCGTAGCAGCCCGGTACGACAGAGCTTATGAAATTGGGCAACGCATGCTCAATCTCCTTTCTGATTGCGCCGACCATCAGGCGATGCATAGTATGTGCGGTTCCTAGCACCCCTCGTCAGGCGTCTCATGACCATGAGTTCCAACCGCCTCGAGGATTCCTTCCTCCTCCTGCACCGACTGTGGGAGCTCGAAGAAGAACACCGCGCCACCTTCCGGCCTATTCTCTGCCCAGACACGTCCCTGGTGAGCCAAAATGATCCCGTGACAAATTGACAACCCCAGCCCGGTGCCCCCCGCTCCCGTCTTGGTCTTGCTCGACTGGATAAACTTGTCAAAGATCGTTTCCAGTTCGTCCTCCGGGATGCCCGGGCCTTGGTCGCGAATCGTCACCACCACGGACTGCTCCTCTTGATGCATACTGACATCAATGGTGCCGTCCTTGGGTGAAACCTTGATCGC
>JAPULM010000570.1 GCA_027294925.1 bacterium | reverse complement strand
CGCCTTGGCTAACGTCGACGTGCTCGTGCTGCCCACCTGTCTCATGACGGCGCCCGAGAACCACACACCGGGGAGCTACCTCGAGGCCATCGAGGACAACCTCACGAGGCTGAACCGGAGCGGCTCGCGCAACACCATGCCCTTCAACTACACGGGCCACCCGGCGCTTGCCCTTCCGGTGGGCAAGTCGTCGGCCGGTCTGCCCGTCAGCATGCAGCTCGTCGGGCGCTTCTTCGAGGACCCGCTGCTAATGAGGGCAGCGTACACCTACCAGCACTCGACCGACTGGGACAAGATCATTGGCGTGCAGGCCTGTATGCATAAAGAGTGAAGAGCCAGCCAAGACCGGACTCGCCACGTAAATGCTTTGGCAGCTGATGTCGATGTGCGTGCAAAGGAACCGGCAGGACCGAGGGCGGCTGCGGGATGCCAGGCCACAAGGACATGTGGGGCCGACCTATATTGTGAGGAGTTCTTCAACGCCAGCACAGGCTAACTCTTCAGGGGAGATGTGCAAACGTGCATGAGGACGCCATCGAATTTTCCCTTCCCCGCCTCACCCGACCTTCAAAGGGAATCAGCACAAACCTCCCGGCGGTGGAGACGGCTAGTTTTTCACGCGGTTAACGATCAGCAAAACGAAGAAGAGGTCGCCTAACAGAAACGGCCAGAGGGTGAACCATAGGACGTCTTCACGGTTTTTGAACAGCGGGTGGAGGCGTTACTTTCGGTAGCTGGAAAGAAGCAGGATTCTCTCGCTGAGCGGGTCTGGGGCATTCCGGTACGAAAACAGCCAGAACGCGACGCCCCAGAAGAAGAGAATCGCGAAGATGATGACTTTTGAGCTTTGTTGCGGCAATCGAGGTGACTGAAACAGGCTCGTGAACGTCCTCCCCACTCTGATGGCGACGCGTTAAGGAAGGTTATCCGTCCAGATGACGCATTGCCGGGAGGGCAAGCCGGAAGAAGCGGCGACGTTCACGGTTTCCGCCCCTTCGCCATTCCGTCTCATAATACCGTTGGACGGACAGAAAAAAGTCCTATAAAATAACCCGTAATCCATACTGCCACCGCCTTCCTTTTGGCGGGGTGGGTGGGATGAAGTCTATGGTGAAAAAACCGCTTGAACACAATAGAATCTAGATCGGATTAATCAACAGGAAGGATTGACATGCCCGGTTCAAGTCTCGATTATGCTCACTTGTTCGCCAAAGACCTACCAGCCGCTGCCGGCCGCTGGGAAGGATTTGCGCCATACAATTTCACCGGCGGGCATAACAACCCTGACACCATACCGGTTGAAGCACTGGTTGAGTCCTCCGCCCGTGTGCTCAGACAGGAGGGCAAAAACCTCGCCACCTACAATATGAACAGCGGTCCCCTAGGTTATATTGGACTGCGCCAGTTCATGGTGGAGAAAATGGGCCATTATCGAGGTATCCAGGCATCGCCCGATGAGGTTCTCATCACGCCGGGTTCAAATCCAGCCATTAATCTGATTAACGAGGTGTTGCTCGAGCCCGGCGACACGGTAATCACGGAACTGTTCTCCTACCAGGGCTTTCTGAACCGATTGAGAAAGCTCAAGGTTAATATGGTCGGCATTGCGCTCGACGATGACGGCATACGTATCGATGTGCTGGCCTCGACTCTGGCTGATCTACGCGGACGGGGCATTACACCAAAGTACATTTACACCATTCCCACTCTGCAAAATCCAACCGGCACCGTGATGCCGGTCGAACGGCGTCACCAACTGCTGCGGCTCAGCGAGGAATACGGCGTACCGATTTTTGAAGACGAATGCTATACTGACCTGATCTGGCAAGGTGAGCTCCCACCGGCTATTTACGCCCTCGATACGGCCAATCATGTCATCCATATCGGCTCCTTTTCCAAGAACCTATCGCCTTCCCTGCGCCTGGGCTATGTGGTGGCCCCTTGGGAGGTGATGAGCCAGATATTGGCCTGTAAGACGGATAGCGGCACCGGGGCGCTGAGCCAAATGGTGGTGGCGGACTATTTTCAGAATCACTACGAAGAACACATGGACGTGGTGCGGTCCGGCATGAAACATAAGTTGCATGCTCTAATCGCGGCTCTGCACACACATTTTGGCTCTGTGATCGAATACCGCGTACCACCTGGCGGCATGTTTCTCTGGGTCAAGTTCCCGCAGGGTGTCGATACTAAGAAGGTGGAAGCGCCGGCCCGGGCGGCCGGCATCGCGTTTAACGCCGGACCGGATTGGTCGGCTGATCCCGACTCGGCGCGCAACTATCTGCGCTTGTGTTATGCGTTGCCCTCAGATCAGCAGATTAACGAAGGCATTGCGAAACTGGCCGAGGTCTTTAAACAAGAGGCGGGTATCCCGTAAGGTGCCTGCTTTACTAAGCGCAATTTGGCCAACAGGTGTACGAGCATGTGGAGACGCAGGCGCTCTAAGACGGCGAAAAATGAACTTACCGATCACCCCTTAGTCGTCTTTAAGCAATCCCCTATCCACGGTACCGGGGGATTCGCCCGGGTCGGTATCCGCCGCGGTAAGCAAATCATCGAGTATGTCGGAACCAAGCTTTCCAAAGCCGCTGCTCAGGCCGAGCTGGAAAAGCAAAATACCTACATCTTCACCCTCGATGATGACTATGATATCGATGGAAGCGTGGCTTGGAATGCAGCTCGCTTCTTCAATCATAGCTGTACGCCAAATTGTGAGACGGAAATTGTCGGAACTCGCATCTGGGTCTATGCCTTACGCCGTATCATGCTGGGAGAGGAGCTAACCTACAATTACAATCACGGACTCGACGATTACCAAGACCGCCCTTGTCATTGTGGGGCTCCCAACTGCGTCGGCTACATGGTGGCGGAGGCTTACTTTGCCATGCTTCCGGATGATCAGTGTCCGTCATCGTCGATGACCTAGAGAAATGGAGTTTTAACTTGACCGTGTATACACTAGCACGCTATAAAATCACCTGATCCCTTTTCCATTCACCCCAGGGCTCAGTACACGGGGTACTGAAGGGTCTGTGACATCGCGATTTGCAGCTCAAGCTCAGCTTGTTGCCATGGTGGAGAGTGCGTAGATTCATAAGGAGTCGAACGATGGATTTCAGTTGGTCAGCAGAGGAAGAGGCGTTTCGTCAGGAAATTCGTGGCTTCGTGAAAGCCGAGTTACCAGAGGGGTGGAACGACACCCTGGTACTCGACAAGGAGTCCGGCGAATACATCAACATCGCCAAGACCTTCACCCGCAGTCTGGGCGCCAAAGGTTGGTTCACCGCCCACTGGGCCAGCGAGTACGGCGGTCTCGACTGGTCGTTTTGGCGATATTTCATTATGAATGAAGAAATGGCCATGGCTGATGCCCCACTCATTGGCCTGAACGGCCCCAAGTTTCTTGGCCCCACCATTATCCACTACGGTACTGATGAGCAGAAAAAGCAGCATCTGCCGGGTATCGCCAAGGCCGAAACACTCTGGGTGCAGGGCTACAGCGAGCCCAATTCCGGC
Organism: bacterium; assembly: GCA_027294925.1. The sequence continues at coordinate 9,642 of JAPULM010000570.1, read as the reverse complement.
TCGGATCTCGCCTCTCTCCAAACCCGTGCGGTGGAAGACGGCGACGAATGGGTCATCAACGGACAGAAAATCTGGTCAAGTTATGGGCACTATTCCGACTGGTGCTTTATGCTTGCCCGCACCGATCCGGATGCCCCCAAGCATAAAGGTATTTCCTATTTCCTCGTCGATATGAAAACCCCCGGCATCACCGTCAAGCCGCTGATTAATATCGCCGGTACCAAGGGTTTTAACGAACTGTTTTTTGAAAATGTACGCGTTCCTAAGGACGCCTTGCTGGGTGAAAAAAACCAGGGTTGGTATATGGCCACCACCACCTTATCCTACGAGCGCACCGCTATCGAAGCCCCATCACGGGCGCAACGCATTCTGAACGACCTGGTGCGTTACGCCAAATTGACTAAGAAAAATGGCCGTCCTTTAGCGGCTGACGCCAATGTGCGTCAACGTCTGGCGCAGCTCGCCATTGAAGTCAATGTGGCGCGCTGCTTGTCGTACCGAGTCGCTACCTCCCAGGCCCGTGGTGACATCCCGGGCCCCGAAGCCCCGGCTAACAAAGTCTTTTGTAGTGAAATGCTACAGCGCATTGCGCAACTCGGGATGCGCATGATGGGCCTCTACGGCCAGTTGGAGTTCCGCACCAAGTGGGCGCCACTGAAAGGAAAAATCGAACGACTCTACCTGACCTCAGTGTCCAGCACGATTGCCGGCGGCACGTCGGAAATTCAACGTAACATCATTGCCGAGCGCGGATTAGGCTTACCTAGATAAGCTAAGGAGTGACCTATGGATCTCAGTTTGACCGAAGAGCAGGAGCTTTTGCAGAGCAGTGCGCGCGATTTTCTGCGCGACGAATCCCCCACTACGCACGTGCGAGCCATGGAAGAAGATGAAACGGGCTATAGTCCTGAGCTGTGGAAACGATTAACCGAATTGGGTTGGGCCGGCCTGATGTACCCCGAGCAGTACGGCGGCTCCGGATACACCTTCGTAGAACTCTGCGTTCTGATGGAAGAATTTGGACGGGCCTTGCTACCTAGCCCTTTTCACTCAACCGTCTTGACCTTTGGACTGCCGATTTTATTTGCCGGCAGCGAGGCACAAAAACAAAAATATTTGCCGGCTATCGCCAATGGCACGCAACTCGGTGCGCTCGCCCTGACTGAGCCGAGCGCCACCTTTGATGCATCGGGCATCGAGGTACGTGCCGAATCTCGCGATGACGGATTTGTCATTAACGGCACCAAGCTTTTCGTCCTCAATGCCCATACCGCGAATGATTTCCTCGTTGCCGTTCGTACCACTGACAGCGGCTCCCCGGAAGATGGCATTAGTCTTTTACTGGTGCCGGCTTCGACTGCCGGGATTATCCTTACGCCATTGAGCACCATCGCCTCGGATCGGCAATTTGAGGTTGACTTCCAAAACGTCGAAGTCGGTGCCGGTGCGCTGCTCGCTGACCTTAATCAAGCCTGGCCTGTGATCAAAAAGACGCTCGATCATGCCACGGTGGCCAAATGTGCTGAAATGGTTGGTATGGCACAAGTGGCGTTTGATATGTCAGTCGACTATGCCAAAAATCGTGTGCAGTTCGGCCGCCCCATTGGGAGCTTTCAGGCCATCAAACACAAATGCGCCGATATGGTCATCGACGTCGACGGCTCGCGCTTTATCACTTATCGCGCCGCCTGGAGTCTGACTGAGGATGTTGATGCAAGCTTGGAGGTCTCCATGGCCAAGGCGTGGACCAGCGACGCCTGCCGGCGGGTGTGTGCGCAGGCGCACCAGGTACACGGCGGTATTGGTTTCACTAAAGAATACGATCTGCAGCTCTATTTCCGGCGCGCCAAACAAGGCGAAGTGTTTTACGGCGATGCCGATTTTCATCGTGAAGTCGTGGCACAGGAGATCGGCTTGTAGTTGACGCACGGTGTTTTGTTTCTGTGGACGACCTTTGAGTATTTTTTGCCCAAAAGTAGGCGACTGTTTTTATACTCAACGGTTGCTTTCACTCTAACATGCTGATTTCAAAATACAAGGGGGCTGGTGAGGACAACGCTTTAATCGTTAAAACGTTTCAATCTCCTCTGGCTCTACGCCAAATCTCTCCGATAAAATCTTCCATGTGCGAGCGTGAAGACGCTCTGGAAGTATTTTACCTTGCTCGATTCGTGCAACTTCCTTCGCTGAGAGTGGAGCGAAATCTTCTCTCCGTAGGCAGCGCTGCTTGCGTAAACGCCGCTGCGCTGCCCCGAACGACTTATCCGACTCACGGCGCTGCTTTCCGATGCGTTTCCTATAATTTGGATCGAACTCGTAGAGGAGTGAATCTGTGGCGGCCTCGTATGAGCCAAGCTGAATCGTCTGGCTATCGTCTATTGCTCTAAACTTATCGAATTCAGGAACTACTCCATTACCACGCAGGGTAAATGCCGAGAATAGTACGAGAAAGGGCTCCAGTGAACCTCACCACAAGATGAGTCTCGCCGACCCACGATCTACCATACCCCCAATCATAAGATCGGCTCTCTTATCGTCAACCGATACCACTGCAAGCTCATCGGGAGGTAGGAGGTTTTTGGGATTTTCAAACGCAGTGCGTCGGAAGTATGCACCTGTGAATTGCATTTCTTCACTGATCCATAGTGTATTCTTACCAGCATAAGAGGCGCACTTGCACCCCTCGCTGTGAGACGACAAGACTTGTCGATGCAGTGCCTCAAAGCACGGTAGCCAACTATCTTTCTTGTGACCTAGCAGAAACGTTTGAGTCGGGATTGTATTTGTAGCCATCTCTAATCCTCGTCATCCATCCAGGGGGATAGCCCATCGATCCACACCCACAAGGCACGATACCTCCCTCATGGGAAGGCGTGTGCCATGAGGAGAAGATGCCTCCTACCATTCGACGCGTGTCCGCCCGTTGAGGAAACAGTTCAGGTGTGATCTTGCTCACATACCTGCACCCTTCGGGTGGGAGGAGCATCTAATAGTCTAATGCGGGATCACGGTATTTTGGTCCCGAATTGCACAAAACAGTGAACACCCTGTAGAGAAGAAGGACTTTCCCTATGATACGTATTAAGCGTACATTGGCTCTGTCGGTTATTGGTCTCGCGCTCGTGTTGGGGGGACATGCGGCCGTCTCAGCCGCTCCTCTGTTCGAGGCTCGCGAACAGATTGCCAACGTGGCGAGCAGGGGGCACCATGTTCGCCGTCATCGCGGCCATCATGTCCACAAAAAGCACCCTGTTCGCCGTCACTATAATCGACAGTATAAACGGCACTATCGCTTTGACCAACGCTTGGGGTTTGGGTTCTGGTTCCGGGGTCACCGTCCCCATCATAGCCATTTCCCTAGATACTCTCATTGGCGGAGGTAGACTGTGTTGCATATCACGACATCACCTCCATGGCGCAACAGCCACGAAAGGAGCACCCATGAAAACCTTCACGAGCCCAGCAGCGGTGACGCCTCGCTTCCTGATGGGGAAGCAAACACGTCCAGCGATCACCATGACCCTGTATGACTTGATGGCCACACGAAGCGAGAAGCCGGCGCATAGCGTTCGAAGCCATCGCGCTTGTACACTTCAACTTCTTGTATAACGTGGCGATATCCTTTACCCGCAATCCCGACGAGGCGCAGGACCTGGTGCAGGAGACCTACTGCAAAGCCTATCGTTTTATCCATCGCTTCCAACCTGGAACGAATATGAAAGCCTGGTCGGTTACCATTTTGCGCCATACCAATATTAATGCCTAAAACAACCAGCATGTATTAGGAGGTTCGAGATGATGGTGTTCAAGTGTAAGACTGTCTCAATGGCTCTCGGTGTTCTCAGTATCATCGCTTTCACTATGGCGAGTGGGGGGGTGCAGGCGGCTGCACCGGCGACAATCATTCCGTTGACACAGACAGGGTGCTAGTTTGTCGAAATTGAGGGCGGTGATCATGGCTTTCAACCCGCCTCGGCGGCCGATTGTAAAAAGATTAACGCGAAGACCGCAGCGGAGCGCCTAGCCAGCGCGAAGACCCTGGAACTGACGCCTGGAAAATACATCTTTCGAGTGACCAACAAGAATGTCCCCTACATGTTGGGGTTTTATCTACGGGGTGCGGGCTTCGGGCGCTTGACGCTACCCAAGGTGGCAGGCGGTGGACTCCTACCTGGCACGACTAAGGATTACGCCATCGAACTCAAAGAAGGGCAGTACGTTTATTCGTGCCCTCTCAACCCGACGCTAAACTATAAACTCGTGGTGAAGTCCAGGCTGTAAACCTGACATCACTCGTTGCTCCGCACGGCCGCTCTGTGGCATACGGTGCAGGGTGGCTGTCGCCGTGGGACACGCACTCTGAAGCGTGTTGACGGAATACGGATTGCCCTTGTGGTACACAATTCGATCTCCGTACGGACCTACCAGATCGACAGTGGGCAGTATTGCCGGGAGTACCAACAGACCGTGGTCATCGGTGGCCAAGAAGACCGTGCCTTTGGTACCGCCTGTCGGCAGCCGGACGGGAGCTGGCAGATTGGGCAGTAGCGGGAGGCTCCACGCCAGTCCACCCTTACCGTACGCAGCGGCCTACGGAAGGGACCAGCGTCCAGGCCGATAGTCCTTCCTCCCTGGGCTGGCAGGAGGCGAGTGACGCAAGGACCGGCATGCACAACCCGTTACCGGAGGTGTCGTACGGCTGCGGCCGGCGACCCTTGTTATTCCCTTTCACCTTGACACGTAGGCTTCACCCGGTTAGTGTTCCGCTACGATTCGTGAAAGCCGGCGAGAGGTGTGCCAAGGGGGGATAGAGAGGCATGCGGAGCCCACAGTCGGACATCGAGGATAATCAGCTCATCCAACGGATGCAGGCGGGTGATGCCGCAGCATTTGAAACCCTGTTTGAGCGGTACAGCGCCAGGGTCTGCCACCAAGCGATGCACCTCTTGGACAACGAGGCGGAAGCGGAAGAGGTGATGCAGGAAGTGTTCTTGGCTCTGTATGAGAAGGCGCACACCTTTCGCGGTGACGCTGCCTTCTCGACGTGGTTGTATCGCCTCACGGCGAACGCCACCCTCAACAGACTGCGCCGCCGGATAAAACGCCAAGAAGTCCCTCTCGACGACTATCTGCCACAATTTCAAGACGACGGCCATCATCGGGTGCGGCCAGTGGTCGATTGGTCACAGAACCTCGAAAGTGACTTTGCGCAAGAGGAGGTACGACGACTCCTTCGCGTGGCCATTGAAGGACTACGGCCGGTTGATAAACTTGTGGTGGTGTTAAGCGACCTTGAAGGGCTATCGAACCAGGAAGTTGCTGACGTCCTCGAGTTGAGTGTATCGGCAGTCAAAGCGCGACTCCATCGCGCCCGCCTGTTCTTACGGGGCAAGTTGGCAGCCACGTTTGCGCCCCCTTCCTGTTGAGGAAACCGACAGTCATGGCTAAACAAACGCGCCCTCGACAAACACAAGGCCTAGCAACCGAGCTGACCTGCCAACAGATCACGGACCTGATCGTGGACTATGTGGCTGAGGATATGGAACCTGCGATGCGCTCGGCATTCGAGATGCATATACACGACTGTCCGGATTGTACGGCTTTTTTGAACACCTATAAAGTGACCATCCGCACCACGCGCTCCCTACGTGACGAGGATGTTCCGGAGGAGATGCGCCATCGGGTGCAGCAATTCCTCCAGGCCAAGATCAAAGGATTCCCGCCTAGCTGTTAAACAGGAATAGCCGATCGATTCGCGCTTGTTCTTGCTCCGAGTGCTGTGAGTATCCGGACGGGCAGACGGCTTAACTTGAGAGCATTAAATTCCGGGGGTATGGTTGGATCCGTGCTGCCAGTAACATATCACAGAGACAGACAATCGGCTCGTTTTCAAACTCTTAGCGCCCACAGTTCGCCTCCATAAGTGGTTGATTCCACCCAATCCCCCCCTTTTCCAACGCTCTCTACAACATATGCTCAATAAGTACACCATCACCAATAACAGAATAGGTCTAGTTCTGCATAGGTGTCAAAAGGGAACACAAAGGGAACACAAAGGTAACATTGCGACACAAGTGAATGACAATTGGCAGACAAAAAGTGTCAATTGACATGTACGATTTTGAAATTGAACACTTACCTGCTTCAGGACGTCCAGCTTGAGGACAGTGCCGAAAAGCTCTCTGTGGGCCAGAAACAGCGAATCGCCCTCAGCCGAACCCTGCTCAGCAAGCCCGATCTGCTCCTGTGTGACGAACCCACCTCGGCCCTAGACGAACAATCCCGCCAAATCGTCGAAACCGAACTTGAACACCCCGAACTTGCTATCGGCGTCGTTCTGGTCACCCACCTCGACTTTCAACCTCAAAAGGTGAGCCTGCGCAAATTCATCCTCGACAGCAACGGCCTGCAGGAATTGACCACGACCCTTTCTTTTTATGCCAGCATCATGTACATAGTAGCTAGCCAGTTACTTTTCAATGACGCGTAAAGACCTAACGATATGAAAGACTATACGACCTACAGCTATTGGTTTGCCTCGTGCGGGGACGATTTAACCCCGCGCGATCCGCTTGACGGTACGATCCAGACGGATGTGGCAATTCTTGGAGCCGGGTTTACCGGGTTGTGGACGGCATACTATCTTCTCCAGCGTAATCCGTCGTTGAAGGTAGTCGTGGTCGAGAAGGAAATTGCCGGCTTTGGCGGCTCGGGGCGCAACGGGGGCTGGTGTTCAGCGGGGTTCCCGGTTAGCCTCGGAGAATTGACGCGGCGCTTTGGCCGGGACGCGGCCCAGCAACTCCATACCGCCATGATCAACACCGTAGATGAAGTCGGATCGGTAGCCGAGATCGAACAGATCGCGTGTGACTACGAAAAGAGTGGGAGCCTGCGGCTAGCACGCGGCCCGCACCAGCTACCCCTGATTCGGCAGGCCGTAGACACCTACCAGGATATGGGGTTCGGCGACCAGTATCACCTGCTGAGTCAGCAGGAGACTGAGCAGCGCATTCAAGTTGCCGGCGTTGTGGGGTCGATGTTCACTCCCAATTGTGCGACCATTCATCCCGGCAAACTGGTGCGCGGATTGGCCCGGGCGGTGGAGCAACACGGCGGCACCATCTACGAGCAGACCGCAGCAACCGGGTACACGGCCGGGTCTCAACCGGTTTTGCACACGACACGTGGTGATGTCCGCGCTGCTGCCGTGGTGCTGGCCGGAGAATCGTACCTCTCCCAACTCGACCAGGTAGCACGGCAATTAATCCCAATCTACTCGCTGATCGTGTTAACCGAACCGCTGTCTACCGAGCAGTGGCAACAGATCGGTTGGGCTGGACGTGAATGCGTGTCGTCGAGCCAATACGTGATCGATTATTTATCCAGAACCACCGACGGCCGCATCCTCTTCGGCGGCCGCGGGGCGCCATACCACTTTGGTTCTCGTATCAAAGACACTTACGATCAGCATACGTCGACCCACGCTATTCTGCGAGAAGCCACCATGGAGTGGTTTCCAGCCGTCCAGCGCGAGCAATTTTCTCACGCCTGGGGCGGCCCGCTCGGGGTGCCACGCGATTGGATGCCCATCATGTCATTCGACCGCCAATCCGGCATCGGTACGGCCCGGGGCTATACCGGGCAAGGCGTGGGCACCGCCAACCTGGCAGGACGGGTGCTGGCGGACCTGATTACCGACACGACATCCGAATTGACTTCGCTCCCCACCGTTGGCCACACATCGCCGAACTGGGAACCCGAACCCTTGCGCTATCTGGGGATTCGCTATGTGCAGCAGGCGTATTTTCGGATAGATCGCAAGGCGACGGAAACCGGCGTCCCACCCGATGGTTCGACGCTCGCCGAACGCTTGAGTCGGCACTAACACGGAGATACACCATGCCCCTGGCTTTTGCCCCATGCGAATATCGCGATCGCTTAGCACGCGCCCGCCGGATGCTGCAAAACGCCGGACTGGACGGCTGCATCTGCGTGGCACCGGAGCACCTGTACTACCTCTCGGGCTTTGACGGACACACCTACTGGAGCGATCAGGCATTCATCTTTACGGCCGGTGATGACGAGCCCACCCTGGTCATCCGCGACACCGAGCAGGGCGTCGCATTGGAAACCGCATGGGTGCAGGATGTGCGTCTGTACCATTATGGCCGAGATGACAGTGCAGCTTTTATCGCCTCAATAGTCGAGGAGAAGGCTCTTAGCGGCAAAAGCATCGGGGTCGATCTGAAAGCCTTTGCTCTACCGACGTCGAAAGGCATGCGCCTGATGAATGCCCTACCTTGCACCAGAGTCGAAGATAGCACGGATCTGATCGGAGCCTTGCGGATCGTGAAGTCGTCAGCAGAGCTGGCCTACGTGCGTCAGGCCGCCGAGTACGCCAACGCCGGTATGGAGGCAGCTTTTGCGGTAATCAAGCCAGGCATGACCGAGGTGGCGCTTGCAGCCGAAATCGAGTACGCCGTGCGCTCACGCGGCAGCGATTCGCCGGCCATGCCAACCTGGATGTCGTCAGGCCCTCGCACCGCCTATTCGCATCTTACCGCCACGGATCGTGTCATCCAGGCCGGTGACCTGGTGAGTTTTTCGTTTGCCGGCGTGGCACGGCGCTATCACTGCACCATGTACAAGGTCGTATCTTTAGGCGAACCTTTACCCCGCGTGCGTGAGGTCTATGAGGCTGCCGTAGCATCCGTGCAAGCGGGAGCGCAAACCGCCACGGTGGGGGTGCTGGCCTCAGCGCTGGAAGAAGCCGCCTTGGTCCCTCTCAAGCGTGCCGGGTTGGAGCGGTACTTTGCGCAGCGGTTTGGCTATGGCGTGTCGGCAGGATATCCGCCCTCCTGGCTCGAACCCCTGGACATCGTCCGTGGATCAACCCAGCGCTTGGCAGCCGGCATGGTCTTCTGCCTGCACTGTGTCCTCAAGCTGCCAGAAGAGACCTTCGGGGTCATGGTAGGCGGCAACTTCCTCCTCCAAGAAGAGGGTGTCGAATTCTTGGACCGTAGCGGATTGGATCTCCGGGTGCTTTGAACGAAGAGAACAGAGCGTGATTGATGGTCTGCAAAGTATGAAGGTCATCCAGACGGCGACTGCTGCGCCCCCTGGGAAAGCGATGGTCAATCGCGATATGGATGAAGAATCGAGACAGATTTCTCTTGAATTTTCTTTGAAAAAGAGATAGAAATTTCCCCATGCAAGACGTCCTGAGCCAACTTATCGATGATTTTCATGAGCGGGACCTGCCTGCCCTCTTACCACGCGACCGACGCGTGCCGCAGGTTCCCGGGAAAGCCCAGGCGATTATCGGCATGCGCCGGGTGGGCAAGACCTGGTTTTGTTACCAACGCATGCAGGAATTGCTGACGCAAGGTCTCGTGAAAAAGCGTCCACGCTCTCATATACTTGCGAAGTGGCATGACACGGACACTCCCATCGTGTCGTACCGCCTACCCCTATCTGGCGGTTGTAATTGGGAAAACTGATTGTCAGCCATTGCAATGCTTCTTGTGAGGCCCGGCGAACAGTCAATGTACCGGCGATTACACCTGGAGCCCCAAAAATGGCCACAAGGTATCCATGACCAGCGCGGCAGTCGAGCGCGCGCTGATGCGTCTGGCGCCGGCG
>JAPULM010000057.1 GCA_027294925.1 bacterium | reverse complement strand
GGCTATCTGGAGAATGGGCGGGACAAATTCCATGCCGCGCCGCAGTAAGGCTCGAATTCTTGCCACCAGCTCTTGGAAGGCAAACGGCTTGGTCAGGTAGTCATCCGCGCCAGCGTCCAGCCCGAGCACTTTATCTTCGATCGCCGCGCGTACGGTAAGGAGAAGCACAGGCGTTTGGACACTAGCCTGTCGAAGTTCTTGGAGGACCTGGAGACCGTCTTTTTTGGGTAACTGGATATCGAGGATGATGAGATCATGCACCTGATCTAAGGCCATCGACAGACCTGTTTCGCCGTCGGTTGCGACATCAACCGCATAGCCTTCTTCTGTCAGACCTTGCGTCACAAAGCGGGCCACTTTCGGTTCGTCTTCCACCATCAGCAGTCGCATGGTTAGGGCTCCTTTGCCGTCTGTCCTGGATACCCTATCCTAACGGACTCGTACTATTATTGACAAGTAAGCTCGATAATTAGTTGACTTACATTTGCGTGTCTGATGATTTTCTGCTATGTCTGTTATAATTGGCTAAGATGTACTGCTTTCCTCCATGTCAGGTAATATTATGGATGCGTTAGACGCCTTACAGTTCGAAGAAATGCCTAATCTACGAAATCCCTATCTTTTGCTAACCTTTGCTGGCTGGAGCGATGCTGCCGAAGTTTCGACGGAAGCCGGCAGCTATCTGATCGAACACTTCCAGGCAGAACGATTCGCCTGGATCGACCCGGAAATCTTCTACAGTTTTGGCAGCCTACGACCGCAGGCGTTATACAATGACGCCGGTCAGCGTGAAATCGAATGGCCAGCGAATGAATTCTTTGCCTGTCAACAGCCTGACCTTGAACGTGACATTATTATTGGAGTCGGTGTTGAACCACACCTCAGGTGGCGCACCTTTACAAATTTAATGGTCGAATTTATTAAACGCTGTAATGTCTATCAGACGTTTACGCTGGGCGCCCTTTGGGCTGACGTACTGTACTCTGCGCCTGTACAGCTTTCCGGTTCGGCAACGGACTCGGAGGTCGCCGAGCGGCTTGGCTTGGGCAGCGGTTCGCGCTATGAAGGCCCTACAGGCATGGTCGGGGTGTTACACGATACATTACGACGTCAAAATTTCTCCTCAGCTAGTGTATGGGCAAATGTGCCCTATTATGTCTCTGTGAGTCCCAATCCAAAAGGCATCTTGGCGCTGGTGCGGCGCGGTTTGGAAGTTGTCGGTTTGCCGACAGCCTTGCCCGATTTGGAAGAAGAGTCACGCGACTTTGAGTCACGCATTGCTGAAGCAATTAACAAAGACCCTAAAATCGCGGCGCACGTACGCGACTTGGAACGCCGTGCCAGACGGCATGCTACTGCTTCATCCTTGGAATCGGAACCAAAGGCCAGCGGCGATGATTTGGCGGCAGAGTTTGAGCGCTTTCTACGCGATCAGCGCCGACAGCAAGAGGAAGATTAGGGCGCCGTATGACGCGATATCGCATGAAGGCCGTTTCTCACATAACCGGCGTACGGCCAGAACTGCTGCGCAGGTGGGAAAAACGCTATCGCCTGTTTAAACCGCAGCGGGCGGGAAACCGCTATCGCGAGTTCGATGAAGAAGATGTCCAGCTACTGCTCTATATACGTCAGCAAATCAGCCAGGGGCGTTCCATTGGCGAATTGGCGGCGGAGGGACGAGAAGCACTCCTCAGCCAATCTATGCCGAACGCCAAACCGGCTGTCCAAGTCGAGCAGCATCAGTTAAGTCTGCTTGATGAATTGATCGGCTACATTCAGCATCTAAATCGAACCCGCCTGGAAACGCGTCTGGCTGAGTGTCTCGTCCATTATCCTTTCATAACCTTGCTCAATACGGTATTAACACCACTGATGCATCGGCTCGGTGACCTCTGGATGGACGGTCAAGTGTCTATTGCAAGCGAACGCTTGATCACCATGTTGTTAAAACAACGCCTCTTAACCATGTTACAAATCACCGCACCAGGCCCGGATGCGCCCCTACTCTTATGCGCCTGTCCACCAGGTGAGCAGCATGAATTGGGCATTTTGTCCTTTGCCTATGCGATACAACAGGAGGGTTGGCAGGTTTGTTATCTAGGGCCGGATTTGCCCATTGGTGAATTGCAACGAAGTTGTCAACTGTTGCAGCCAGCCTTGGTGGCCTTATCGATGACGTATTCGGCAGCATCCGATCAGTGCCTAGATCTATTACACCTGCTTGACACGACCGTTGCGCCGCTGTGTCCTACCGTCGTTGGAGGCCAAAACGTTGCAGCTTGTCAGCACCTGCTACAACCTCGGCATTTAATGTTTAGTGATACGCCCCAGGCAGCCTTGACGCATGTACGTCAAACGGCGTAACGCAACGCTATGGTCCGTTCCCCCAATCCACCTCCAGAGACCACAAGTCCGGCTGAACAACGAGAGGTCTTACAGTATTTTCCTCTGCGGACAGGCTATGTCTGGACCTATGTCGAACAGGTTGTGACAGCCACCGACATCCCCCTGCTGCAACGACAAGTGACGCTTACGGTCCACCGTCAACACGATCGTGAGTATAGTGCCCACTGGAATTTCCAGAGCGGTCATACAGACCTGCCTAATGTGCGCTATCGCGTAATGAAAGATGGAATCCAGCAAGCCCAATTGACCGGCGATACCGCTTACACGCCCTTTGTCTATATTTTGAAGGCACCGCTTGTAGTCGACGCCACATGGCGCGGGTTACAAGGCTATCCGGTGCGTATTTCCGCTGTTGCGCTATCTTGCACGGTGCCGGCCGGTGTGTTTAATCGGTGTGTGGAAACCCTGCAGGAAATCGAACCGACGCCGGAAAATCGCGTCCTGACCCGTCGTCGCTTTGCACCGAGGGTTGGCCTTGTCTGGCAACAACGACAGCTTTTTCAGCGTGAGAATCTGCTGCGCACGGATACGATGGAACTTCAAAAACACCCAGAACCCTTGCGCTTATAAGCCTCATACCGACATAATTTCTTAACAGTCCCTCTTGCATCTCCAGGTTCAAGTGGAGGCAATGATATATGGCAGAGAGGGCGCATAAAGAAAAAACAACGTTAAAAAGGACACATAAGCTATGGCACAACTGGCTATTGCTGGTGGTAAACCCATTCGCCAAACGCCATTTCCACATTGGCCAAGGTGGGATGAAGCTGAGATTGAAGCCGTCAAGTCTGTGGTTGAAAGTGGTCGCTGGGGCACGCCTCAAGGAACAGAAGTAAACAGCTTTGAAAAAGAATTCGCTACCTATCAGGATGCTGCTTTCGGTATTGCGGTAACCAATGGCACCGTCGCACTCAAGCTGGCTCTGACGGCTGCCGGAGTAGGGGTTGGTGATGAAGTGATTGTGCCAGGTTATACGTTTATCGCCACCGCCACGGCAGCTTTGGAAATTGGCGCCGTGCCGATATTTGCCGATATTGATCCGCACACCTATACGTTAGATGCGGCGAGTGCTGCCGACTGTGTAACACCACGCACACGCGCCATTATGCCGGTTCACCTTGGGGGGCGACCGGCTGATATGGACGCCATTCTCGCAGTCGCACAACAACATGACCTGGTTGTGGTTGAGGATGCGGCACAAGCTTGGGGGGCGACCTGGCAAGGAAAAAAAGCGGGCGCCCTGGGCGATATTGGCGGCGTCAGTTTTCAATCGTCGAAAAACATCAGTGCCGGAGAAGGCGGCATGATGTTGACCAATGACTCGCACATCGCTGCGATGGCGCGTTCGCTTAGCAATTGCGGACGCCGTGAAGGACAACCGTGGTATGCCCACTATGTGTTGGGCGGAAATTACCGTCTGAGTGAGTTTCAGGGGGCGATTTTGCGTGTGCAATTGCAACGTTACCCGCAACATCTTCAGCAACGGCAGGCAAATGCTGCTTATTTGGAGCGTGCCCTGACGGAGATAGAGGGTGTAACAACCTTGCAACAAGACAGCCGGGTGACATCCAATGCCTATCACGTTTTGTTCTTGCGTTATGATGCAGCAGCTTTTGGCGCCGTCTCGAAAAGCCGCTTTATCGCTGCGCTGCAAGCCGAAGGCATTAGCGGTCTGCATGGGGGGTATTCGTTGCCAGCCTATCGACAGCCTGTTATGCTAGCGAAAAA
>JAPULM010000569.1 GCA_027294925.1 bacterium | reverse complement strand
AAGAAGCAGATGGAGCTTGAGGAGGGAGAAGAAGGCCTCAGTTCGGCCGAACAGTTTTACTCCTTGGCCTCCTAATCACCTCACCACCCGGGGGTGACTCACCTCAAATCGTCTACACATCAAAATTTGCGACAGAACCCGATTAGTCGAGGCTGGGAAACTGTCGGGAATTTCGGTGCTGGATCATGTCGTGATAGGGGATGGTAGGTACTACTCGTTTGCTGACAAGGGGATTTTGTGAGGATAAGGTGGTTACGACAATGGTCCAGAATTGTGTTAGATGTTCTGGATCTATGCAAGAGTTGAGAAGCATGGGAACAGTGGACGACGAATACACAACCCTGTATTATGCTAGGGTAGTGACATGAAGAACTCTCAAGACCTTTGTTCCAATATTCGAAATGTTTCGATGTTATCTATATGTTACCTAAAGCCGGTTATAGTACCATCATTTGATCTTAACTCACTCATTTAACTTGAGATAGGCGAAAACACCGTCGCTATTGATTATGATATCGCATTATCATTTATCGAGTGTTACGATTCCGCTCGCTTTTTTCATCGAAACATACCAAACGTTTTTGGGCAGAGGCGTCGTACAGAGGTAAGTAGTGACACCTCTCACCCTGCCAAACTGGCAGGGCAATGACACAACGCAGTACTAGGAAGCTTGCTGGATGAACCGCCTCAGGTGCTTTGTGGCCGTTATAACGATTGGCGTGTTTAGCCTCAGTTTTGCGCCATTGCTTCAGGGCGAAGCGTCGCGTCTTGCACCAACGCGGCTAAAAGTCGCGGCGACAATTTTCCCCCTCTATGATTTAGTGCGGCATGTCGCCGGCCCGGAGGATCGCGTCGTGCTTCTCGTTCCACCAGGCGCCAGTCCGCACACATTTGCGGCTCGACCACGCACCATTCAAAGGCTGGCAGAGAGTATAGCAGTTTTTGCCATTGGACACGGTCTGGACAATTGGGTCGTTCGCCTAGCGCAAAACGCGGGTGTGGCGCGCACCATTGTGGTGGACAAACAAGTCGCATTACGCCCCTGGAATGTGTCGCACGATCATGCTCATGCAGCCGGACATAGGGATCGTCAGGCGGCGACAGATCCGCACTATTGGCTGGCGATTCCGAACGCGATCCGCATGGTACACGATATTGCCGAAGCATTAGGATCGCTTAATCCTGCCGGGCAAAAAGGCTATCGTCGTCGAGCAGCGGTGTATGGCGAACAACTCCAGACCGTACATCAAAACCTGCGCTACCGCTTATCAGATGTTGCGCAGCGCAACATCGCGACGTTTCACCCCGCTTTTGCCTATTTGGCGGCGGCATACGATCTGAACGTTATCGCCACCTTCGAGCCGTCTCCAGGACGCGAGCCCGCCCCGCGCCAGGTTGAGCGGTTTTTACGTTTGGTGCGCCAGCATCATTTGCGTGTTGTGTTGGTCGAGCCGCAGCTGCCGCAGAGATTGTTGTCCAGTCTGGCGCGCGATCTTGGCGTCACGTTGAGCATCTTAGATCCCTTGGGTGGCGTACAGGGGCGCGATAGCTACATCGCCATGATGCGTTTCAATGTCGACCGGCTCGTCACCGCACTACGTGAGTAAATGCTATGCATGCGCTTTCGGTCAGCCATCTCACCGTACATTTTGAGGGAGCGGAATACGCCGCTTTGGAGGATGTCTCCTTTCACCTGACGCCCGGCAACATTGCGATGATCATTGGCCCCAATGGTTCCGGCAAAACGACGCTGTTGCGGGCTATTCTCGGCTTTATTGCGGCAACGGGCACGGTGCAGGTCTTCGGTCAACCGGTCCGAGACGCCTATCCGCTCATCGGCTATGTACCGCAGCATTTACGTGTTGACCCCACCTTGCCTTTAACCGGGCGTGAAATGCTCCGTATGCCGTTGCAACGCCTGCCCCGCAACGCGCGTCATGCACCGCTCGACTGGGCGCTGACCACCTTTCAACTGGCGGGCTTCATCGATCAACCGGTGGGAACCTTGTCCGGTGGACAACTTAAACGCTTGATGCTGGCGCGAGCCATGCTGCATAACCCACGCTTGTTATTGTTGGACGAGCCGGAGGCAGGCGTCGATGTGGGCGGTGAACAAACGCTGTACCAACTGCTTGAGCAGCTCGTAACGGAGCGGCAACTGACGGCTCTGATTAGCTCGCACGAGCTAAACATCGTGTTACAGGTAGCGACGCAAGTCATCTGCCTTAACCATCGCCTGCTCGGCGTGGG
Source organism: bacterium (assembly GCA_027294925.1). The sequence continues at coordinate 2,410 of JAPULM010000569.1, read as the reverse complement.
TCCAGCCACACAAATGATAACCCCGCAGACCATCTTTGAACTGTACGGTCCCAATGCGGCCCTGTATCGGCACGATCATGGGGGGCATGGGTAGTGGATATGCTGCTCTATCCCTTTATGCAGCGTGCTCTGCTGACCGGCATTCTGATCGGCATCATTACCAGTTTGCTGGGTGTGTTGGTGGTGCTTCGCCGCTCGGCTTTTTTTGGCGATGCGATTGCCCATGCCTCACTCGCCGGTGTTGCGGTTGGCGTCTTGACCGGCTGGCACCCTTTACTAACAGCGACCGGGGTGGGTGTCGGTATTGCGATGTCGCTGCATGTACTGGAACGCTATACACGGCTGGCCCTAGATACCGTGCTGGGCTTTACCCTACCGTTCTTTATGGCTATTGGCGTGCTGCTTTTGAGTCTCAAGCCAGGTTATCAGCCCGAACTCATGAGTGTGTTATTCGGTAGCATTCTGACCGTAGGGCACGAGCATGTGTTGCTGATTGTCGTCATTACACTACTGGTGTTGGGGGTGTTTCTACGCTTTCGCTCGCAGCTGATTTTTGTCACTTTTGATGAAGAGGCCGCCCAGCTAGCGGGTATTCGCGTCAACTTGATGCTGACCGGTTATTACATTCTCCTGGCCTTGGTGATTATCGCCAGCATTCGTGCAGTTGGCATCATCCTGGTCAATGCACTGTTGATCATTCCAGCCGCTACCGCGAAAATGTTAGCCTCTTCTCTGGCCCAAATGTTTACATTTGCCCCGCTACTTGGCGTCCTGAGTGTCACCGGAGGCATGACGCTCTCCTATTACCTCGATTTACCATCCGGCCCAGCCATCGTGGTCTTTTCCGGCTTACTGTTTCTTGCCGTCGCCGGGTGGCGTTGGCGTCGTAGTCGCCTGATACGACAGTCCCATTAGCATATTAAATGATCGTACAGCGTCTGCAAACTGGCGCGACCAATACGCTGTTGTGCAAAACGCATGCTGCTGACGCGGCGATATTCACGTTCGATGATGGCGTCATCGCCATGCGACAGGGCAATGTAAGCCAGCGTTTCGTCGCCGCCTTGAAAACGAACAGCCCCGGTGACGGCTAGACCCAGGTCCGTCTCATTGCGTTGCCGAACGCCGCGCGCCATGGCTGCCGCGACTTCGGAACTGACGGCGCCGTGTTGCTCGAGCAAGGCTTCAGGGACATCCAGCAAGTGTTCGAGAGCCGTCGGCAAATGAGCGATGACTGCAGCAGCAAAGTGACGATCTGCCGCTAATACATGACCTAGCTGATAACCGACCCCGCCACTCAAACCGGATTCCGCCACGGCAATACTAACGTCATGTTGGCGAATCAGGTCGGCAACCGCTGCTTCATACTCGACCTCACCCGTACCGAACACCGCCTTTCCCAGACGTTCACGCACCTTGGCTTCCAGTGGATCGATCAGTGCCGCTGCTTCGGCTTGGTTGGACGCCTTGGCAGTCAGCCGTACATGAATCTCGCCCAGTTGCATCTGCGCCAGCAGGCCAATGGTGGGGTTGTCGCTCGTTTTAATCAAATCATCAAGGGCTTGGTCAATATAACTCTCGGTGAGCCCCAGGCATTTGAGCGTACGCGATACAATGACAGCCTCAATACTAAAGCGCTCTTTGAGGTACGGAATAACTGTGTTTTCGATCAGATAGCGCAGTTCGGCTGGCACGCCGGGCAAGCTAATCACCACCCCACCACGCGGCGTTGGGGCAAAAAACCCGGGTGCGGTGCCAACCGGATTCTCAATCGTTAAGGCACCCGCCGGAATGTGCGCCTGACGGGCATTGTTGTCGGTATACCGACTGCCCATCATGTGTTTGATCTGCTCCAGCAAATGCGGCTTGAGTTCTAACTCAACACCCAATACGTCGGCAACTGTCTCACGCGTCATATCGTCTAAGGTCGGGCCAATGCCACCGGTGGTGATCACAATGTCGCTACGCTCCACGGCCCGCTTTAGGGTTTCAACCATGCGCCCAGGGTTGTCGCCCACCGTGCTTTTGTAGTACAAATTGACGCCGATACTGGCGAGCTGTTGGGCCAGATAGGCGGCATTGGTGTCGATAATTTGGCCCAGAAGCAGTTCGGTTCCAATGACAACGATTTCTGCATGCATGATGCTTTCCTCTATTGGCCTGTATGATGCCGTCGTCCACCTCCCTCCCCATCCTACAGCTCCTGAGAGAAGGGATATGATTGGCAAACGCTTCTGTCGATTTGCCGATTAGTCGTTATAGCGTTGAATGTCTAGAATGCGTAGCCGGCGCATACCGGCTGGAATGGGAATGCTGACATCATCATCCAGCTCTTTGCTGATCAAGCCCTGCGCCAGAGGCGACTCAAAAGAAACGATGTTTTGTTCCGGAACCGCGTCGGCCGGCCCTA
>JAPULM010000568.1 GCA_027294925.1 bacterium | reverse complement strand
GTTCTGTCGCAAATTTTCATTTGAGGCCATTTGAGGTATGATCCCCTCATGAGCAACGGTCATTGATGAGGGAGAAGAAGGCCTCAGTTCGGCCGAACAGTTCTACGCTCTGGCCTCCTAATCACCTCACCGACCGGGGGTGACTCACCTCTAATCGTCTACACATCAAAATTTGCGACAGAACCGTGGCGATACATCATGAGCAGCAGCAGAAAATCTCGGACCCCGTGACGACCCTTCTTGGCCGCTTCAAGGAGTCCGTCTATTTCGGTTTCGCTGAGGAAATTCTTCGTTCGTTCGTGCCCGTCTGTCGTCCGGGAATCTTCACTTTTTACATTTTGCCGCTTGGACACTGTGCTTCACCTTCTCTCAAACCCCTGTGGTTGCTAGGCCTCTCGCTATCTACTTTTGACGAAAGGCGCTTTTTGTAAAGAGTTCTGATGTGACAGGCACCGAGGTGCCCACGTGGCGTGTGAATTTGGCGCTCTATGACAGCTATGTTGTTACTGGGCCTAGTAGAAAGGGGGGCTTGCTCATCGGCGCCATTCATGTTCCACGATGACCATCGTCTGACTCTAGCGCGTCGGTTAAACCGGACGTCGGCACCACAGCCGACTCATCAATGAGCCAGGTCTGGAAAATCTTATAGCCAAGCGAGAGTACAACCGGTCCAACAAAAAGGCCGAGAATGCCAGACGACATCATGCCGCCAATCGCACCAAGCAAAATAACCAGCATCGGCACGTCAACACCTCTACCGAGGAAGAGCGGTTTCAAGAAAGAATCGCTCATACTTACCAAGATGCTCCAGATCATGAAGATGACCGCAAGCGTCGTTGAGCTGGTTAAGAATACGTAGAAGATAATCGGCCCTAGAATTAAAATCGGTGGAAGCTGGATCACCGCCACGAACAGGACAATTAATGCCCAGAGGCCGGCCGCAGGCACGCCAACTGCCATCAGTCCTAGTCCAGAAAGAGCCGATTGAATAATAGCGACACCCAAAACACCCTGAACCACACTGCGGACTGTCGCGCTAGCAAGATGGGAGAATGCTTCTCCCTGTTCTCCTGCCAGCCGTGTGAAAATGGCATGTGCTGTACGTTCGCCTGATCTGGCATTCACCAGAAACGCACCTGCGATGACAATGGAAATAACGAACTGTACAAAGGCCAGACCCAGGCCGGCAACAGCCGAAAGGAGTTTTGGTCCGTATGCTTTCAGTTGGGGCTCGAGCTTTTTCAACGCAGCACCAATGTTGACGGAGGCAAGTTGCCAGATATCGGCCAGGGGTTTCCCGATAATCGGCCAGGTTGCTACATTGTCAGAGGGCGGCGGTACGGCCAGGGTGCCTTCTTGTAAATGTCTCGACAGCGTTCGGATGCCGCCGACGGTGGAGTCCGTCAGCAGCACAGTTGGAATAATCAGCAGCGCGAAGGCAAAGAGGGTCAACAATGTGGCGGCAAGCTTTTCCCGCTTACCCAGGGTCGTAACCAACTTCAGGTAGAAGGGATAGACAGCAATAGCGATGACAACGCCCCACAGAACCGGGACGACAAACGCTTTGATGATCAGGAAGCACCAGGTAACCAGCAGGGCAACAAGGCCGATTCGAATGGCCGCTTCGAGTGCCCTGTTGACAAACACGCTGTGGTCTGATGTCCGAGGTGAATTTTCCATTGCATGCTTTCCTGCTTTTCGAAACAGTGATTTTATTGCAGGACGATCATCTTACTGAATCTCCATTTTGATTGTCAAGCCTGTCAGTAGGCCACCGGCTACAAGTGCTTGCCGTTCACCAAACCTTATGGTAACCTCATCTACCTGTCGAAGCAGACCCGGGTAAATTTCTTTTGATAGCGGATCAAACCTACGGGATTAATGTGACCCGTCATACGACTAATGAGGAGATGCGAATATGTGGAGCACGAACGCCCGACGCTGCTTGAGACTAGTGCCATTACTTGCCATCCTCATGCTTAGCGATCCGGTGCTAGGGCAAGACATCTTCATCTATCCCACCAAGGGACAGAGTCCACAGCAACAAGACCGTGATCGCTATGAGTGTCATTCCTGGGCGGTGCAGCAAACCGGTTTTGATCCGTCCAGGGCACAGGCCGCCCAGGCGCCGCCTCCGTCTCAGCAAGCGCCTCAGGGCGGTGTGCTCCGGGGCGGCGCTCGGGGGGCAGCGCTCGGTGCCGTCGGAGGCGCAATTGCTGGCGATGCCGGTAAGGGCGCAGCCATGGGCGCAGTTGTCGGTGGCCTGTTTGGAGGTATGCGACGAGCGAGACAAAGGCAGAGCCAGCAGCAAGAACAAGCGGCGTATGCGGCCCAGCAGCAACAAGCGGCTGCGCAAGGCCAAGGCGCCTATAATCGAGCCATCGGCGCCTGCCTGACCGGGCGCGGTTATACTGTGCAGTAGAGCGTCACAGCAAACGAGGTGTGTGCAATAATTGTGAGGAGGTGACAAATGAATACGTTCACACGATGGGGGTTAATCTTTTGTCTTTGTCTTATATCGTACCCGGCCGCGGCTGCTGTGATTGATGCGTCTGTGCCAGTCCTCTGCGCTGCGATTACCGTGCTAGAGTGCGACGCACTCGGTGATTGTCAGCGTACGACGCCTGAGGAGGTGAACCTGCCTCGATTCTTTGAGATTGACTTTCAAAACAAGACGGTGAGCGCTCCGGGGAGTGACAGAACCTCTGAAATTAAGCATCTCGTTCGTCAACATGGCAGCCTGATTATCCAGGGACCCGGACAGGGCAGTCGCGCCTGGAGCGCCGTATTTGACACAGAATCCGGGAAATTCACCGCTGCTGTGGCGGATAACCAGTACAGCTTTAGTATCTTTGGTGCGTGTACGCCACGTTAAGCGGGCCTTTGCATACTGGACAAAACAGTTGTGGGAAGGTCTGGCCGCGTTGCGCCAGAGATAAGCAAGGTAAAATCAAACCTGATAAGGGAGAAAAATGCGACTTCTAAATGCGATGTGTATGTCCTTGGTGATGTTGGCAACCACGTTGGGTGTGGCTGGTGCCCAACCGTATGAACGGCCGCCTGCGGTACGCCATGCATCCGACATTCTACCCGCTGCAGGGCTAACTGGCCCTCACTATCGCGTCATGGACAAGGTGGTTACCTTTGGCTATCAGCATCAGTTTACCGTGACCTCAGACTTCGGCGTTTTCGAAGTGACGGGAGACGCGGCCTTGCGCAAGCTGTTACGGGAGATTCATGCCATTGCAGAGCTGCAGAAGCTCAAAGGCAGCAAGGAGTTTGCCAAGGCGGTGGGCAATGCGGCGATGTCACCGGTGTACTTTGGCAAGGACCTAATCACCCATCCCGTCGACACGGTGACGGGTATTCCAAAAGGGGTGTTCAGACTCTTCGGGAATGTGGCTACGTCGATCACCACGAAAAAGGATGCGGGAACCGACTCACGTCTCAAAACCATCTTGCTGGTGTCTAAAAATAAGCGAGATTATGCCGCTAAACTAGGCGTTGACGTCTATTCCAGCAATAAGGTCTTACAAAAGGAGTTGAACAGTCTTGGGTGGGCCGCCGCGGCGGGCAGCTGGGCCGTCACCATCGCGGCTGCGCCGTTCAGTGGGCCGGGCATGATGGCGTTTAAAGTGACGCGTTTCTCCAGCAGCATGAATACGGTGTTGCAGCAGGAGCCCCCGCCACGTCTGCGGCAGATTAACAACAAGAAGTTGGACGAGATGGAAGTCTCAGGCGATGTGAAGAAACGCTTTCTGGATCACGCCGTCCTTTCGCCGCGTCACAAGACGGTGATTGTGCACTCGCTGTCCGAGCTGAGCAAGGCGAGCGGCCAGGGCAAGTTCATCTCTCTGGCGCTATCAGCTGAGGACGAGGTTGACGCCAACTTCTTCATGCAGATGGCCGAAACCCTTCGGGGCTACAATGAGACGGTAGCGCCGCTTGTCGACATCATGGTAGTGCCGCCGATGGTGCTGGCCAAAACGGCCAAGGGGCCGGTCCTGATACCCTTTCCGTTGGATCAGGGGGTGTGGACGGAGCGTGCCGCCAAGGTCATCCCGCATGTCCTTGCCAGTGCCCAGGTGGCTGGATTCACCAAGCCCTATGAGCTCTGGGTCACCGGCACCTTGTCGGCAATGGCGCGGCAACAGCTGTCAAAGCTGGGCATCACGGCG
>JAPULM010000567.1 GCA_027294925.1 bacterium | reverse complement strand
TTGCCGCACCGTCACGCCTGCGTTTACGTCTACCGCTTGCGCTCGCCGGTTTTCCAGCCTCGTGTCTGGTACCGCAGGCACGACGCGGCGCTCTGGGTGATTTTTTAACCCGCTGCTTCCACCACGCCATACATCGCTATCATGGCGAGCTGCGGAAAAACAACCGTGGCGCCGCAATTCGTATCGACCAGCCCGGGCAAGAAGTGCTGCCACGCTCCAGCATCGCCTTCACTGACGCCTATCTCGAGGCGCGGTTTACCGTCTGCCTGCCTGCCAGGGGACGCACGATTCTGGGCCGCCAGGCGATGACTTTGCTAGGTGAGACGCTACCGGCGATTGCTGACCATAGCCTACGCTACGGTGCCTTACAACACGACGACTTAACACAGCATCTCAACATCGTCGAAGATCAACAAACCTTACGACATCATCTACAGGAACTTAATCTCGTGGCGTTTATCGCCGATGGCGCCATCCTCCCGCGCCGTGCCGGTAACGACGACCGTCCCCTACCTGCAGCACCCTTAGTGCCCTGGGAATCACCGCCTAGCCTCGCCATCGCGATTGATCTCCCGCATGCCGGCCGCATTCGTGGCACCGGTATCCCACCTGGCGTGACGTTAATTGTCGGCGGCGGCTATCATGGCAAATCCACCTTACTCAAAGCACTCATACATAGTGTCTATGATCATATACCTGGCGATGGGCGGGAAATGGTAACCACCCACGCAAGCGCCGTTGCTATTCGGGCTGAGAACGGGCGACGGGTTGAAAAGGTAACCATTACCCCATTCATCACCGATTTACCCGATGGTCGTTCGACCACACAATTTTGTAGCGACGATGCCTCAGGTTCAACCTCACAAGCCGCTAATATTGTCGAAGCTCTCGAAATCGGCGCTCGAGTTCTGCTTATCGACGAAGACACTAGCGCCACCAATTTTATGGTGCGCGACCGGCGCATGCAGGAACTGATCAGCAAAGCTCAGGAACCGATCACACCGTTTATCGACCGCGTACGCCAGTTGTACGACGAACTGAAAGTCTCTTCAATTCTAGTCATTGGCGGGGTAGGGGACTATCTGGAGGTAGCGGACACCGTCATTCATATGGACGCCTTTCGCCCACACGACGTCACCGAACGCGCCCGTCAAATCACCACCGCCTGGCCACAGCAAGCCCGTCGCCGTCATGAAGGAGATACATGCTGGAAGACGCCTGCACAACGCCCCGTACAACGTGCAAGTCTATCGCCGCGTCGCGGTCAGCGGGAAAACGTGCGTGCCCATGGCGTGCGTGCAATCCAATACGGCACGGAAGAAATTGATCTCGCTCAGGTCGAACAAGTCGTTGATGCCAGCCAAGCACGCTACATTGCCGATAGTTTACGATATACGTACCATCATCTGGCAAATGACCAATATAGCGTCGGCGAATTGGTTCAACACATCGAATGCCTGATCAAACAGCAAGGACTTGACGTTTTACAGCCCTATCCTGCCGGCGATCGCGCCTGGGCGCGTCCGTTTGAGGTCGCAGCAGCCCTCAATCGCTTACGAACACTGCAAATAAAGCAATGCCAAGAAGCAGAGACGTAAAGACAGAGAACGACTCATGAAACGTCGTTGGCGCCGTTTTGTACTGACTTCGGTCATTATCCTGCTAACCCTAGCTCTGACCGGAGTCGGTACGGCCGTATGGCTACACCAAAGCGGACGTTTAGCAACGTTTGCAACGGAACTCGTTCAATATCTCAGTGACCAAGACATCACTATTGGGGCTGTAAGCGTTACATCCTGGAACAGCATCGTCTTAACCGACGTGCATATTTCGCAGCGTCTCCCTGGCTGGCATCTGACGCTGTACGGGCCACAGTTAGAAATCCGCTATGGACTCACCGGTCTACTCCGCAAGCAAATTGATACCTTAACAATTTCACAGCCGCAGATTGATCTATCTCACCATCCTGACGCGGCTCCTCCACCGTCTTCTCAGCCTATCGGCGTCCTGCCCTTAAAACAACTAATCGTGCAACAAGGAACTCTCCACATACACTGGCGTAACCACACCTATACCGTGCAACAACTCGAAGCACGCCTGCAGCCCCAGGCTAATCATCAGATTCGGGTTGAGGCCAATGGCATCTTAGATGACCATGCCGCTCGGCTACAACTGAGCGCGGACATCGCCCTAGATCGCCCACAACCAACAGGACACATACGTCTTACCACGGTGTCCGCACCCCTTGCACGCCTAGCAAAGATGGTCACACAAGTATCACCACTCGCCTGGGAAGTCAGTCGTGGAAAACTCAATCTCGATGTTGATCTACAGATTCGAGAACAGGCCATACAGGCCGTCATAACCGCCACGGCACTGCAGACCACGATGCAAATACGAGACGTATCTTTACGACAGGCGACCCTATCAACTGAGGCGACCATCACAGCTGATAGCGCCAAACAGACGTTTCACCTGCAAGGACATGTCAATCTTCAGGCAACGCAAATTATCAAGACAGATATTACCTTCAACAAGGTATCGGCCTTAACTGACATAAACCTCGATGTTAACCTAGTCAAACAGAGCCTTGAGGCATCAGGGCAAGCCCGTCTACGGGCAGAAAAACTGAACGCAGCAACATCAAACCTGCATCTCTCCAAAGTCTCACTGTCAACCCCTTGGCACCTATCCTACACGCCGCCTGGTTGGCAGATTAACGCAACCCCTGAGTTGCAGAGTCGCACAGCCAAACTCGGCACTTCAGTGCAAGCCTCTCAACTCTCTCTCAGCACGCGCACCCCGGTGCAAATCCGATCTGGCGCTAACGGAGAAGTTCGGGTACAAGCAACGCCTGAGCTGCGTATCCAAAGTCTTCATACGGATTTGATAGAACCTCCCTTACGCATTATGGAGCTACAAGCTCGGCTACCCCTACAGAGCCGTGGTATGAGCCTGAACTTCACCAATGCCCATCTGCAGACCCAGGCCTGGAAGCAGCAGGCAGCCACTGCAACACCGCTGCTTGAGGCATTGACTTTAGAGGGCTCAGGCACCGTTAATCTGCAGCGTCAGCAGCTCACGCTGCGCGACGCGGTCGCAACCCTAGCACAACTCGGTAGCGTTAGTGGCAACGGTAAATGGAACTGGTCGTCCCATACCCTAGATGACGTGCAGGTGCAACTCGCACCCAACACGGTTGAAACGCTGCAGGCTTATCTCAAACCTGTCCTACCAGCTGACTATCAAGACTGGGAAATGAGCGGCCATACGGAACTCGATATACATGCAACACATATCTCACTTCGCTCTCCCCGGCGCGTACAAAAACTTACCATTGACTGGCAGCTCCGTGACGGCGCTTTTTCAAGCCCGGATAGCACCTATGCAGGCGAGCATCTCAACGGGACCATGCAGGCCAGCGCCGATTTTGATACCGCAACTGATCAATATAAGCTGCAAGGTACATTCACCTTATCGCCATTTGCTGTCTTGATTGGAACGTTCTTTCCTGCCATTGAAGACAACCACATTTCGACCAAGGTGACATTCTCAGGTGACTATGCCCACGACGCTGAACGCCTCAACATACAAGTGGTTGGACAGTTGCATGATGTGGCTACAGTGACATTGCAAGGCGTGGTGCATCGACCCCGTACGGCGCCTCGCTATGACCTGCAGCTCAGACTACACGATCTACACGGCGCCCGCTTCTGGAAGACCTTTGTACACGATCCGATTCAGTTTCCTACCCTCTCACAGGCCGTCGTGCAAGGCACGCTCAATGCCACGTTGCATTTAAGTAAACAGTCATCTGGTCTTCACTTCAATGGTACATTGGATTTGACAGAGGGACGCCTCGAGATGGAAAATTCATCCCTAACCGGCGTCGCCTTATCGCTTCCCATACAAGGACAATACCCCTGGCCGCGAACCGCACCAGCCATACACACGCTACCCACCGACGCCTATGGTCAGCTCAGCATCGAAACACTCCGTATAGGCAGCCTTGCAATAGAGCACCTCAGCACCAGGCTTGCCGTAGCATCGGACAATATTATTTTCCAGCCATCTATCAGTCTATCGCTATGGGGCGGACAACTCACCCTAAAGCATCTCGTCGCCCAACATATCCTTCAGTCCCATCGTCGCTTGACGTGGCAGGCTCAACTGCATGGCCTTAACTTACAGCATCTGCAACGTGGCGACGCCAAGCTGCCGCTAGCCGGCATTGTCAATGGCAACTTTCCCTATCTCCGCATCCTTGACAACCAACTCGAAACACAAGGCTCACTCAGCATATCCGTGGCCAATGGCACAATACGCCTATTCGATTTACAAGGCAGCAATTTATTTTCAACGCTGCCCATTCTACGTTTTTCTCTGGCAACGGAACAACCGCTAAGTTTGCTTCGCCTAACCAACATCTACCCGATTGGCGACATTGGTGGAAGCCTGCATTTCACGCTAACCGATCTGACCCTGACGGCAGGTGAACCTGCCGCGTTTTCCCTCGACTTCGCGGTACAAAAAAAAGGTGGCGAAGAACGCCAAATTACCTTGCGTGCTCTGAACAATTTGCTTTTTACCACTGGCTCCACTAAGGTTGCCTTAGGGGTTATTGGCGACACCCAGCGTCTGCCATACAAGTATTTCGGCGTGCTCGCCACCCTACAGCAAGACACCCTCCAGCTGCGCGGCAAATATCATGATCGCAAAGGCAACGAGTATTTCATGCGAGCGCCATTTCTGGGCAGCGGCGTATCCATTATTAATCGTGTTCCGGAAAATGGCATCCCATTCCAAGATTTCCTTCAACGTTTGAGGGCCACTGTGTTGGAAAAACCCAAGGTTCGGCTCAAATAAGTTAAGGGGTCATCTATGCAGCGTTTAGGCCGTGTCGGCATCCTAATTCTGATCTGGGGGTTTGTTGCCACTTGCGCAAGAATAACCGTCAATATCTATTTTCCTGCAGCGGAAATCCAAGATGCCGCGAGCCAAATCGAGCAAGAAGTCCGCCAAGAAAAAACAACAGATGAATCTGCCCCGACCAAACCAAGCCAGCAACAGCCATCGAGTTCTCAACCATGGTCTTCTCGTTGGCATGTGCATCTACGCTTCGGGGTTCCAGAGGCGCAAGCGCAGACAATCAACATCAACGTCACTACACCTGCCATTCGTCGCTTGATCGGAACCCGTAAACAACGTTTCCGTCAACTCATACCCCTATTCGATGCCGGTGCTTTGGGCGAAAACAACCAGGGCTTAATTGATCTTCGATCCCTACGGCAACTATCACTACAAGACAAAGCACGCACGAAAACACTGCGGCAGCAAGAAAACCGTGACCGTCAGCAGCTCTATCAAGAACTTGGCAACGCCAATCAAATTCCAGCCGCTAGAATCAAAGATATTGCGAGTATATTTGCCGAGGTTAATCGAAAAGAGGCACGTTCAGGCTGGTGGATCCAAGAACAAAATGGAAATTGGAAGAAAAAGTAATCCAACTTCTGTGTGAAATTCATCATTATTTTATTAAACTTCAACAATTTTAAAAATAAACATTCGTATAGTTTTTTTCCTGAAAAAATGTCTCGAATGAGCTTGTCTAACGAATAGAAATGTTAATACAACAATTCACACCTTATTGAAAACTTCTTATTTAAAAATATTACTGTCTTTTTGGCTTGTTTCATAAGACCACAAAAGTAGTGAACAGTTTGTTTGACGAAACCTAGCGTATCGCTGAGTTTAGGCCAACAAACTGTCAACTGGGCTCTGAAACGAGCCGTCTTTTTCATTGACAATTTGCCCATAAATCGTTATAAATGCGGACAGACTATCTGGTCATTGAGTACGCTAGACTAAAGCCATGGGATAAGGGTGGAATGGTGGCCGAGAACAAATTCGCAACGGTTCGCCAGCACGGGGGAGAGCAGGAACGACTCGGCACGATTGAGGATATCTGGCACAATGCCCTTGGTGTGATTCAGGACCGCGTGGACCCCACTAAATATACGACCTGGTTCGAACCGCTCAAACTGCTATCGGTGGCAGGCAGCACGCTTCGCATTGCGGTGCCCAATCGGTTTGTGCGAGCTTGGTTAATGGAACATTACCATGCCCTAATTATTGATACACTACAGCAGCTAACCGGCATTTCCTACCAAATTACCTTCGTGGTGCAAGAAATTGCCGAGCCGTCGCCTGCACCAGAAGCACTGAAAGACCAACCGATAGCGACGCCGACACAACCAACACCTGGTAGGTCAGCGGCCGGTAATGGTCTAACCACGTTTAACTCGCGCTTTACATTTGAGACTTTCGTTGTCGGATCCAGCAACGAATTCGTCCATGCCGCTTGTCTAGCCGTGGCTCGGCATCCTGCACGTACCTATAATCCCTTATTTATCTACGGCGATGTCGGTTTGGGGAAAACCCATCTACTACACGCCATTGGACACCACGTCCAACAGTCACATCCGCATTTAGCGACCTGCTATGTCTCGTCCGAAAAGTTTCTCAACGACCTAGTTGGAGCGCTCAGCCATGACAAAATGGACGACTTTCGTAATCGCTACCGTAAAAACGATCTTATCCTAGTTGACGACGTGCAATTTTTAATTGGTAAAGAACGTACACAAGAAGAGTTCTTTCACACCTTCAATGTTCTGTACAACGACAACAAGCAGATCGTGCTCACCAGTGACAAATTGCCCAAAGATATGATAGGCCTGGAAAAACGCCTACGTTCACGTTTCGAATGGGGTTTAATCGCGGATCTTCAAGCGCCGGACCTCGAAACGAAAATTGCCATTCTAAAGAAAAAAGCCGAGTACATGCAGATGTTTCTGCCGGATGATGTGGCATGGCTGATCGCCCGCCGTATGCGGGGCGATGTGCGCAAGCTTGAAGGCGCATTGAATGTCATTGAAGCCTACACCACCATGACCGGCCAAGACACCACGGTCGAATTGGTGCAAAATCTCATTAGCGAACTATCGGAAAGCGAAGATAAACCCGTAACCATAACTGACATTGAGCGTGTTGTAGCGGATTACTACAAGCTCAAAAGCGCGCTCCTGCGTTCGAAAAAGCGCAATAAAGAAATTGCTCATGCGCGGCATGTGGCGATGTATATAGCTCGCACCCTGACCCGTGCGTCCTTGCCGCAAATCGGTAAAAATTTCGGTGATCGCGACCACACCTCAGTATTACATGCCTGCAAAAAAATCAAAGGCATGGTCGATGATAATTGGCGTTTCAAAGAAGAGGTTGAGCAGATTATCCGTGTCCTCCAAGGCTGAGGTTTTGCAGACCGCGGATGGTGCTAAAACGGTCAGTGCTCAAGGTTGTTTATGGCAAAGCCACAAGTTAAATTTTCCGGTACCGATACCGGGTTGCTGATGCGACTCGAGTGGGGCGCCCCGCTTTCCCAATTGCTTGACGAACTTGAGGCACATTTGCGGCAGTCACCGGCCTTCTTCGACGGCGCCCAAGTCCTATTGGAGATTGGCCGCAATTCAGTCCCGCTGCTCGACATTGAACAATTGGCAAAAACGCTATTGCAATACGGCGTCACCTTACAAGGTGTCGTCCCAAGCCTGGACAGTCAAGACCGACGTCCATCAACGACGCCTCAACCTGTTGCAGCCGCACCGCTATTCGATCCGCACACCAGCGTTCACCTCGAACACCGTACATTACGTTCAGGAGAAAAAATTGCCTATGAAGGACATGTTATTATTTTGGGCGACGTCAACCCAGGCGCCGAAGTTACGGCTGGCTACAATATTTTCGTCTGGGGCTCTCTCAAGGGGTCGGCATACGCTGGCATGCCGAATTATGAGGAAGCTATAATCGCTGCGTTGCATCTTGCTCCCATCCAATTACGCATTGCCGAGTACATTGCCCGGGCGCCAGAGGTGCAGCCAGCAACCGTATGGGTGCCGGAAAAGGCACGCATTGATCAAAATGCCATCGTGGTTGAAACATGGGAACGAGGTCAGGCCTCACTCAAAAGGGGATAGGCTGTGGCTGGACGTGTCATCACCGTAACTTCCGGCAAAGGCGGCGTGGGTAAAACCACGTTTAGCGCTAACGTGAGTGCTGCATTGGCAATGCACGGTAAAAAAACCATTGCCGTTGACACCGATGTGGGGCTCCGTAATCTGGATATCATTATGGGACTGGAAAACCGCATCGTGTACGATCTGGTTGATGTCGTAGAGGGGCGCTGTCACCCGCAAAAGGCCTGCATTCGCGATAAACGTATTGATAATCTCCATCTACTACCTGCCGCCCAAACCCGTGACAAAACGGCGGTGAGTCCAGACAGCATGGAAAAAATCTGCGCTGAACTTAGCCATCTGTTCGATTTTGTTATCATCGACTCACCTGCCGGCATCGAGCGCGGATTCGAAAATGCCATTGCAGGTGCTGATGAGATAATTATCATCTCGACACCTCACGTGTCGTCTATTCGAGATGCGGACCGTGTTGTCGGCCTTCTCGAAGCTGCCGATAAACGACGCATTCGCTTGGTGGCAAATCGGTTACAAATGGATCTCATACGCCGAGGCGACATGCTCGACATCTCCGACATGCTCGACATCCTGTCAATCGATCTTCTAGGGGTTATCCCGGAGGATGAATATATCGTGATTTCCGGCAACCGCGGCGAATTAGCCGCTGCCAATGCCGATTCAAAGGCCGGGCAGGCCTACCAGAACATTGCGCGTCGGATACTTGGCGAAGATGTTCCGCTGATGTCGTTAGACGAACCCAAGGGTGTATTCAAACGGTTGACACGCCTATTTAAACATGCCTAATGTGAGCACATTGCGGCGTGGGACGGAGGAAAAAGCACTGTGAGCATCTTGACCAAGCTCTTCAGGCATCGTCCACTGGGCAGCAGTACCCAAGCAAGCAAAAACGTGGCAAAGGAGCGGCTGAAGTTAGCCTTAACCTATGACCGCAGCGGTCTAGCCCGTGGCGCTATTGAGCAACTCGGCAATGAAATTATCAGCTTAATCGCCAAGCATCTGGAAATCAACGAGAAAGATGTCCAGATGCATTTCGACCGCACGGCCGAATCGGACATGTTGACAGCAAGTATTCCCTTGTATACTGCACAACGGCCGCGGGTTTCGGCCAATACGGTGCCAACAGTCAAAAAATCCCCAACAGTCAAAAAATCCCATCCCAAGCGGCGACGGCGGCCACGTCACGCCCACTAACCTCCAAAAGGAGAGGTTCCCTCACTTTTTTCTTGACACCTGCCAAAATGTTCAGTATTACTCAAATGAGCAGTAAATTATACATTGAGTCATAAATGGCTCGTAACTGCCTTTCAAATGGGTAGGGCGCATGATAAGACCTAAACTCACCGCACGGCAGCAAGAAATGTTAGACTATATCGAACAAGTCATCAGCACCTCTGGCGTACCACCGAGCATTCGCCAAATTGGCGCTGCATTGGGTATTCGTTCCACCAACGGCGTCCGGTCACACCTAAAAGCTCTGGAAAAGAAAGGCTATATTCATCGTAGCCTGCGAATCTCGCGTGGCATTACGATGCTTGACCGGATTAAGCAAATGACCCCCACGGTCTTGCAAGAGACGGTCGAAGTACCCATTTTAGGTCGGGTAACAGCCGGTATGCCGATTTTAGCGGTGGAAAACCGAGATGGGCATCTGCAGTTAGACCCGAGCCTGATCAAAAGCTCAGATACCTTTGCCCTACGCGTCGAGGGCGACAGCATGATCGAAGCCGGCATCCTAGATGGTGACTATGTGTTGGTGCGTCCACAATCCGGCGCTGACAACGGTGACATCGTTGTGGCCTTACTGGAGGATGAGGTAACTATTAAACGATTCTACCGTGAAGCAAACGGCATCCGCTTACAGCCTGAAAATGCCAGTATGGAACCTATTTGCGTACCCGACGTTCAAATTTGCGGTAAAGTGACGAGCCTCGTACGACCGGCGATACATTAAGGGACGGCTGGTCAGCATAAGGAAGCCGTATGCCGAAGTCCAAAAGCATCTTTATCTGCCAATCCTGCGGCCATCACACCACCAAATGGCTCGGACGCTGTCCGGATTGTCAGGCGTGGAATACCTTTATCGAGGAACTGCGGCGAACGACGCGGCAAGCCTGTCCGTCGTCCGACTTTCAGGCGCAAGCGCCAGTCCCTCTCACTGCAATTACCAGCAGCGGTGATGAACGACTGAAAAGCGGTATTGGTGAACTCGACCGCGTGCTAGGTGGGGGTGTGGTCAGCGGTTCTCTGGTCCTTATTGGCGGAGACCCGGGCATTGGTAAGTCAACGTTGCTGCTGCAAGCAGCAGCGGGCTTGAGCCGCCAGCTGGCAAACGATGCTGCGGGCAATACAGTGCTCTACGTCTCAGGCGAAGAATCGGCTAGTCAGGTACGGATGCGGGCTGATCGGCTTGACGTCAGTGATGACCAAGTCCACGTTCTAACCGAAACCGCCATTGAATTGATTCGCCAACAGGTCACCCGCATGCAGCCCCGGGCGTTGGTAGTAGACTCGATTCAGACCGTGTTTACAGCTGACGTGGCATCCGCCCCCGGTAGTGTCAGCCAGGTGCGAGCGTGTACGGCACAACTCATAGCACTGGCCAAGCCCCTGAATCTTCCGATTTTCATTATTGGGCACGTCACCAAGGAAGGCGCTATCGCCGGCCCTCGTGTACTAGAACACATGGTGGACACGGTGCTCTACTTCGAAGGTGAACGAGACCACACTTACCGCATCTTACGGGCAGTCAAGAACCGCTTTGGTCCGACCAATGAAATCGGCGTCTTCGAGATGCGGCAGACTGGACTGAAAGAGGTTGACAATCCGTCCGAGTTATTCCTAGCCGAACGGCCGCAGCAAACCAGTGGGTCGACAGTGGTCGCCAGCCTGGAAGGGACCCGACCCCTGCTCATCGAGCTGCAGGCGTTAGGTAGCCCGGGCGGTTTCGGCGCCCCACGGCGTGTGGCCAACGGGGTGGATTATCAACGGCTAGTGCTACTGTTGGCAGTCTTGGAAAAACGCCTGAATCTACCCATGCAAGAGCATGACGTCTATGTTAACGTCGTCGGCGGCCTGCGCATCGACGAACCGGCGATCGATCTTGGCATCGTGGTTGCCGTGGTGTCGAGCCTACGGGACGTTCCACTCGATCCCTATCTAGTGGTGTTTGGCGAAGTGGGGTTGACCGGTGAGGTGCGCGCCGTGACGCAGGTGGAAGCACGACTACGTGAGGCGGTCAAATTAGGATTTCGTCGCTGTTTGCTACCACAGGCCAATTGCCAATCAACCCTGGCAATTGATGGCATGGAACTATGGGGCGTACGGACGGTGAGTGAAGCCTTACAGGTCATCCAACAAAGCCCGGCAATGACGAGTCTTGCATACAACAATGACCCCGCCAAACTGGCGAGTTAGGGTCCGCTGATTACAAAGGTGACCTGACCTTTAGCGCGGCAAAACGATTTAGAACGGGAGGCCTACAATGACACAACGCACTGAAAACAACCTCGGCGAAGAAAAACAACGCGCCCTCAATCTGGCCATCAGCCAAATTGATAAACAGTTTGGCAAGGGTTCCATCATGCGCTTAGGCGAATCCCAGGCGCTGGACATACCGGTTATACCGAGTGGTTCACTGGCCTTAGATGCTGCCTTGGGTGTTGGCGGCATACCGCGTGGCCGGGTTATCGAGATTTATGGACCGGAAGCTTCCGGTAAAACGACGCTGGCACTGCATGTTGTCGCATCGGCACAGCGGAGCGGTGGAGAGGCCGCTTTTGTCGACGCCGAACATGCGCTTGACCCGACATATGCCCGGCGACTTGGGGTCAATACAGATGATCTGCTCATCGCGCAGCCAGACAGCGGCGAACAGGCTCTAGAAATTACCGACGTGTTAGTCCGTAGTGGCGCGTTGGATATCGTGGTGATCGATTCCGTCGCCGCTCTGGTGCCGCAGGCGGAAATTGACGGCGAAATGGGTGATCCGCAGATGGGTTTACAAGCTCGTCTGATGTCACAAGCTATGCGGAAACTCACTGGCATAATTCACAAAACCAAAACGTGTGTCATCTTTATCAATCAGATACGTCATAAAATCGGCGTGTTCTTCGGCAGCCCGGAAACCACCACGGGTGGAAATGCGTTAAAATTCTATGCCACGCTCCGTCTTGATATCCGCCGCATTGATGCCATTAAGTCCGGACAGGAGGTTATTGGCAATCGCACCCGCGTTAAAATTGTCAAAAATAAAGTAGCACCGCCCTTCAAACAGGTAGAATTTGATATTATGTTTGGCAAGGGTATCTCGTATGCGGGTGAATTACTCGACTTAGCCGTACAGCAAGAGATCATCCAAAAAAGCGGCGCCTGGTTTTCATACGGTGATGAACGAATAGGGCAAGGGCGCGACAATGCCAAGACCTATATTGATGAACATCCCGAAATAGCTACCAGCATTGAAGCTCAGGTGCGTACAGCCCTTAATTTGCCGCAAATAGAAAGTGAAATTCTAGCAGCGGCAGCGGCATCCGCTAGTCTCGATGACGATCTGTTTGAGAACGGTTCGATAGAGCCACTCGATGATGTAATCAGTTCCCACAAAAAAAGATAAAGCCATTGCCAAAAACCTGTTCTAGGCTGTCTAGGATCAAGGAGACACCCGATGTTTGCCGGTGAATTTCCCTGTAAGCTTGACGACAAAGGGCGCTTCGCTGTACCGGCATCGCTACGCGAACGCTTCGCCGTACCGGGCAATCTGGAGACAAAAAAGGCTGTACTAGTAAAGTCTCAGCAGGAGCAGTGTTTGTGGTTGTTCCCTGTGCAATTTTGGTATGAACTCCTCGAGATGCAACGCCAACGTCTAACAGAACGTGAAAGCCGACTATTCATGCACTATATGGTATCCAACGTCATCGAAGCTGAAATCGACCGTGCCAGTAGGGTTCTCATTCCGCGTAAACTTCGAGACGAGGCAGGTATTGGCGACGATATCGTCTTGGTCGGGATGTATGACCGGCTTGAGGTGTGGGAAAGCAGTGCCTGGCAGGATCATCTCAGCCAGTTGGAAGAAGAGCATGAACTATCCCTCGGGAAGGTGCTGTATATGCCAAGCGTCAAGCCATCCTTCCCAGGAGAGTAATCTATTTTATGAGCATCCAGGTCAATCAGGTTAAGGGTGACATTGTCGAACTGATCTTCAATCCCCGTGAGGAAGATCTTCGAGTTGGAGAATCGTTACGCATAGAAGATCGCGAATCCGGTGAAGGCTTGGTCGTTCAAGTCGTTGCCTTCCGTATGGTGACGTATCCATCACTCATCCAAGAACAGCTCCAACTGGCGATCGGCAACACCCAGTCTCTATCACCAGAAATTTTGACCTATCTTTCGGAGAGTCAAGAAACCGTAAAGGTGTTGGAGTCAAGCGAACTGCGCAATCTTAAAGTTGCAATCAGTAAAATTCGCAAACTCACGGGCAGTAATTGGGACCAATGGGATGGCTGGATTCCCACCCGTGACGTTGAAGTTAGCCGCGTCTCTGATGCTGAATTATTTACCAACTGTATTGATGATCTAGGCAATCCTCTACATCTTGGCGAGACGCTACGAGGTCAACCCTTCAGCATTGAAGGGCACTATCTCGAAAAGATAAATGTGATTACAGGTGTGAAAGGCTCAGGCAAATCCCATCTATCGAAGGTTATTCTACTCGAATTGATCAACGCCGGTGCACCGTGTGTGGTATTCGATCTTAACCGGGAATATATCCACCTGCCTAAACATGATGTTGATCCGCACACCGGCGAAGTGCGTCAGCACGGCATTGTCCATCTCAAAGCCGGCCAAAATCTAAAGCTGGGCATACGACAATTCGGCCTAAGTCCCTTGATCACTATGTTGACTAAATTCGGTCTACCGGAAGTATCGGCCATGCACTTCGAAAACCGCATGTCCCGACTGTTACAAGAAGCCGGCTATTACGAACAACAAGGACGTCAAGCGCCGTTTATCGGTATTCAGCATCTGCTTGAGATGGCCGACGATCTCGAGTTTTCACCCAATGAAGTTGTCAGTGCAGCCATTCGTAGCCGGTTGGAAGCCGCCCGCAACACAGGTGTCTTTGCTGAACATGCTGAAGAAGCAACATCATTACAAGCGGAGTACGATAAAGTCCGTCATGGTGGTGCCTTAGTCATCGATATCTCCAGCCTGACCAATCTCTCCCGGCAAGGTT
>JAPULM010000566.1 GCA_027294925.1 bacterium | reverse complement strand
GGCCCCGATTGCGTTCGGTGACGCCGGCATCACCCCGGCGGAGATCGACGTCCTGATGGCCTATGACTCGTTCACCATTACCGTCATGTGTCTGATCGAAGACTTGGGATTTTGCAAAAAAGGCGAAGGTGGCGCCTACGTCGAAGATGGGCATCTCGTCTTTGACGACCCGCGTAAGCCAGCCCTGAATACCGACGGTGGTGGTTTATCATCGAATCACCCTGGGCAACGAGGCATTTTCCTGCTCCTCGAAGCCACCCGGCAATTGCGTGGAGAATCGCACTCTCAGGTACAAGCCGCACAGCTCGCAGTTGCCGTGGGCAATGGTGGTCAGCTGGGAGCCCGTCACGCAACGGGTGTCACCATCCTCGCCGCTGACTAGTGCTGCGCACCCCAATTATGCTGCCGGGTTGGCAGGGTAAGACATATCCTCTCTTTGGTGCTTTTACCCGGCGGCCACGCCATCGACCCGAACAACACCGGAAGCAATCAAAGACTCGAGGCGATCCGCCAGGCCGATCTCGGCCAGAATGTCATACGCGTCCGAGCCGGGCTTGGGAGCCGGTTGGCCAATATGCACCGGCGTTCTTGACAAACGCGGCGCTGGGCCACAGGTCGTCACCAGGCCGATCTCGTCGTGCTCTCGGGTCGCACTTAACTGGTGCTCGACCACCCATGGGTCCTGCATCAGTTCGGGCAGATCGAGAATACAGCGATGCGCGCCAAGGCCGGCAGCGGTGCACTGCGACACCCAATAATCCACGCTGTTGGCGAGGAAGCGTTGCTCTAACGCCTGTTCGAGGGCCGCAGCGCTCAGCGACGTCACCTCATCCAAGCCATCCACTGCGGCCAGACGAGAGGTATCATCTTGCCGCGCACCGAGAAAGAACCAACCGTCACGCGCTTGGTAGGCGCGATGCAGCGGACCTGACCCCAACCTTTCCTGCCCATGTGGTTCGTCCCACTGTTTGCCTTCATAGACCTGCATGAAGGGTGACTGCAACGTCATTGCCGTGTAAGCCAACGCCGAGTCAACATGCTGTCCCTCGCCAGTGCGCTGCCGGTGCAAGAGGGCAAGCGCCACCGAATAGGCGCCCATAAAGCCAGTGCCGTAATCGTTGACCGGGTTGGGTTGGATCTTCGGTTGCCCAGCGCCGCCGAAGCGTCGTTGCATGCCGGTTGTTGCTTGCGCAAACTGCTCGTGTCCCGGCCGGCCGGCCCAGGGCCCCAGGTGACCGTAGGCGTTGAGCGAAGCATAGACAATATCCGGCTTGCGTTGGCGTACGGCCTCATAGCCCAGGCCGAGCTTGTCGACCTTGCCGGCGCGGTAGTTTTGCGCCACGACATCGGCGTTGTCCACCAACTGCCAGAAAATATCGCGGCCTTGGTCGGATTTGAGATCAAGCAGGATACTACGTTTGCCACGATTAACGTCGTTATGGGACTGCACATAACCGCCACGATTGGGATTGTCAATCTTGATGACGTCAGCGCCAAATTCCGCCAGTGTCCGCCCACAGGTGGGACCGGCAAGAATGATGCACAGGTCCAGCACGCGTACGCCTTGCAGCGCTGTGCGTAGGGTCGAGATCATCTCGGCTGGCGTTGCCGGCCGCGGTCGCGCTTCTAGCTCGGCCAGAATCTCGACCCGATGCTGGTTCGGCTGCGGCGCCGGACGACGCACCACGCCTGGGGTGCGGGACAGGCGTGCGTTAATGCCCGGCTGCAACATGCGGCCATAGACCGGATCGTCAACCTCAAGCACCATGTTAGAGGTGCGCGCCTGCGGATGCTCAAACCACTCGGCGCTGGTACGGCAAACAGCGCACTCGCTACCGGCTTCGGCCACCAGGTCTTCCCACTCCTGAGCGGTACGGGTTTTGAATAGTTCGCGCGCGCGCTGCTGATGTTTCTCAAGTAGAGCTGGATCATTTAAGATACGTTCGATGTCGATCAGCCCCTCTCGATCCCACTCCGTAATGCCAGCAGCCTCAACAAACTCACGGAAGTTCTGGTTGCCACTGCCGTATTGCACCCACAGGCCATCGGCGCACTCAAAACTGCCGCCCCAAATACCAGCGCGCGACGGCACCGCATGGGCCGGATCGTGTACATGTAAACCACGGCTGCCAATGGAAGGAAACATGGCGTCAAACAGGGGCACCTCAATACGTTGGCCCAGGCCATCACGCTGGCGCGCGTTCAACGCCATGGTAATACTGACCGCGGCCTGAAAAGCGGCGTAGACCGACGGGATGGGGACAGCCGTGTAAATAGGCCGTACGCCCTTACCCTCGTGCGGCCGAAACGTCGCAGTGGCGGCACCGACCACACCCTCAAAGGCGCGCACCTGAGCGCGCGGATCGTCCGAGGCAAATCCCGGCAGGGCACAGTAGATAAGGCATGGATTGGCGGCTAGGGCTGGGTCAGAGCCCAACCCCAGACGATTCATCACCCCAGGGCGGAAATTTTCGATGACAACATCAGCCGCGGCCATCAGACGCTGCGCCACTTCAAGATCGTCAGGCTGTTTGAGATCGAGACTGATGCTGCGTTTGCCCCGATTCCAGGTTGCATTGGCCGGTGTGTCCCACAGCGGACCGCCCGGCGGATCGATCCGAATTACCTCGGCGCCCTGATCAGCCAGCAGCATGCCGGCGAGCGGACCCGCGATATATTGGCCGAAATCGATTACCTGGATACCATCGAGTGCACTGGGCATGCTTTCTCCTCCTGTTCGATCTACATTCTATTTCTGGTTATACGTCTCTATTTCCTTGGGGTTGATCAGCAGTCATCATCGTCATCGAAATCGTCAAAATCATCGAACGGGTTGTGCATCGCCATCAGATAGTGAAAACCATCCGGACCACAGCGTTTGGTCAAGGTCGCAACGATACGCTCGCATGTTGCCGGGGTATCGTAAGGGCCGGACATAAAAAACGGCTTGCCGTCCTTGCCAAATTCAAACTGCGTTGGGCATGCTGCGGCATCGATGTCAGCAAAGATCTTGCTGGCCATCTGATAGTCGGCATGCGGCTTAAAACCCAGGTCCCTGGCATATGCCTCGGCAGATTCAATCAGCTTGCGCGCATAGGACGGGTCGATGTCTCTAAGTGTCCCATGTTGAATGTCCGCCATCCAGTGGTTATAGGCGTCCCTCGGCATCACGTCAAAATGCGCATCTTTGATGCCCAGACAAAATACATCAAGCAGAAAAAATGCGGCGCCAATTTGTCCGCTAGGCAAGGCTCGACTGATAACGACGTTGCCAATGCCCAACTCAAACAGGTTCTCCGGCATCAGGCATTGGTGAATTGGCCCGTTGGCAGCAGACAAAATTTGTCGACTACGACCTAGCAGACCGGTTTTCTTTTTGCTGCTCACGGCTGTTTTTCGTTTAGCAACCTTTTTAGCCCGTTTTTGCTGTCGCTTTTTTGCATTGAGCGCCATCATTACCCTCCTACGCAAAAACGTTCCTGGAGACAGATTTGCGGATCCCTGACTGCTTTCATATCCGTTCCTCTCATGTGGCGCCACTGCTGTGATGCTGCGCAGTGTAGTGCTTCGAGAAATTGGGGTCAAGTCTTGTAATCATGCATTTGTATGATGTGGTCTTGTGACTTCCGCATTTGGTGCGCGAAATTGTGACATGGGGCTGAATCGACTCAGACCTTATTACGCATGGCGTCCATCATCGGTTTCATCTGGCCGCCGTCGATCTCGATCATGGTGCCGTTAACGAAGTGGGCCTTGGGAGAAGCCAGGTAGGTCACCAGGTCGGCCACTTCCTCCACCTCGGCAATACGACCGAGTGGGATGCTGGCCGGCGCCAACTGGTCGGCTTGCTCGAAGCTCAGATTCATATCGCGCGCCATCGCTTGCACCAGTCCGCTCCAACGCTCGGTGCGTACTGGGCCGGGATTGACGGCACAGAACGAGATATTGTCTTTGCCGTACTGGCCGGCCAGGGCAATGGTGAAGTTCTGGCCCGCTGCGTTAGCTGCTCCGGGAACAATTTCCCAGTAAGAATGCTTGACGCCGTCATTACCGATGAGATTGACGACACGGCCGCTTTGTTGTTTTTGCATGTAGGGAATGACGGCGCGGGTGACACGAACGTAGCCCATGAACTTGAGTCCGATGCCCAACTCCCACGCCTCGTCGGATAAGGTTTCCAGCACCCCCCCAGGGGCAGC
>JAPULM010000565.1 GCA_027294925.1 bacterium | reverse complement strand
CGCAGCAAAGCCAATACGGAACTGGTTTCTGGAAAAACGCCTGCAGGACAGCTAATACCCGTGCTATCTTGACGATAAAGCAACCTTCCAACCTTACGCAGGGAGAAACGCTCATGGCAACGAAACAACACATTTCCAACCCTAATGTACCGGAGCCCCCACCGCAAACCTGGTCCAACTGCCTGGTGGTGGGCAATCAGGTGTTTATTGCGGGAATGACCTGCCGCGTCGGCGATGAGATTGTCGGCGGCGACAGTATGTATGAACAGGCTCGCGCCATCTTCAATAAAATCCAGCATCTGATGGAATCGGCTGGCGGACAGATGGATGACATTGCCAAAGTGGTGATCTACGTGACGGATATTAAACGGCGCGAAGAGGTATGGCAGGCACGCCGTGAGGTCTTCAGCGGTGCGTTCCCGGTTTCCACTCTGGTGCAGGTGAGTGCCCTGGCGGCTCCCGAGTTATTGGTCGAAATCGAAGCCATTGGATTGCTGGGTTCGGCACCGCGTTAAGCATGTTATATGAGAGTGGCATTGTTTGGTGGGAAGTCTTGCGCTGCGGCCCAATACGCAGCAGGAAAAGGGCAACATACTCGGTTTAGACCGTTGTGATCGGCTTGCCATGCATGGTGTCGTATGCCATCCGGACGCGCTGTTTCTCGCCACGTATGAGATCGTAGATATCACATTCGCTATAGGGGCGCGAGTAAACATGAACCGAAGCGGCATCGGAGCCGAAGGCCACACAATTTTCCACCGCATGCAGGTCGGCCGGGCCATCCAGATGGCCCTCTATACCGTCCACCGCTTCGTTGAGCAGTTCCAGTTTTAGTGGCGCTTCGGAAACCAATTGGTAGTTGGTGAAGCGGAGTTTGCCGCGTTCCACCCGAGCCCAGCACAATTCGCCTTCATGACCATGGATGGGCGCTTGTTGCCCGATGCCCCAGCAGATCACGAGGATCTCAAACGCCTCCGATTTGTGCACCAGGTTACGTGTGTAGTGGTCCGGTTTGTAATGGAGATAGGGGCTGAGCGTCTCGGCGCTGATGCGGGTCTGTGCAAGATAGGCTTGGATGTCGGCCTCGTTAAACGTGCCAGCGGCCATCGATTCGAGGCTTTCGACAAAATTGTCCATCTTAACGTCGCGTGTCATACGCTGCCTCCACTTGGTTATCCGTCTATTTTTTCAAAGCCTTGGCGGACTTATCGTACATCCGGGTAAACGTTCCTGAGCCGTTCTAGACAAATTCCCCCAGCGCTTCACCACGATTTCCTATCCATACAGCAAGGTTGCGGTCGTAGCTCAATGAAATCAGTGTAGTAGCCCTCCTTGATTGTGTCAATCTCCACCCCCGTCTGGTTTTAGGCGCTGTGCAAACAGACCAGCAAGACCAGGAGATTCTTTGCAGGAAATCGCCTTAGTGTCGTTCTTGTGGAGGCGGCAGGAATCGGTCAGCAATTCTCATTTTGAACAGGCTCTGCCTTTGGCGGGTCGGACTCTGGCACCTTAACCATCACTGCTTTACACGCCTTGCCGAATGAAATCCGCCATGCGCTCACCGATCATCATCGTGGTTACGTTGGTGTTGGCCCGGATGCAGTCGGGCATGATGGAGGCGTCCACCACCCGTAAGTTGGTCAGCCCATGCACCCGACCGAACTGATCCACCACCGCCATGGGATCCGAGGTCGGTCCCATCTTGCACGTGCAGGAGATGTGTTGCGAGGTGGTGACCTCACGGCGCAACCAGGCGTCTAGGGCCGCGTCGGATGCCAGGTCGGCGTCTGTCGGCTCCACCCGCTCGGCTATGATGTCTTTAAAACGGTCGTGTTTGGCGAACTCGACGCAGAGGCGTATCGCCTCGCGAAGGCGCTGGCGGTCGAATTCCTCTTCGAGGTAGCGGTAATCCAGGAACGGCTGCACCGTGGGGTCGTTCGAGGTTAGCCGCAATTCCCCCTGGCCGATAGCCAGTTGAATCCCGGCCGTCATGCGGACCCCCAGCGGTACCATGCGGTTCCCATCCCGATTAATGCGCTCGGTGGCAAAGGATTGCATGGAAATTTTCATGTCGTTACGCAGGTCAGAGTCCTCGGCCGTATAGCGTAGGCAGACTTGCATTCTCGGCGCCATGCCATCCAGCGGAAAATTGGGCTTGGTGCGCCAGGTGGCCCATACCAGGGGATGATCACGCAGGTTCTGCCCCACACCTGGGAGTTCGTGAAGCACGGGGATACCGACGTTGGTTAATTGATTTGCCGGCCCGACCCCCGAGAGCAAGAGGATGTGTGGGGAGCCGATAGCGCCGGCGCTAAGAATGATCTCATCACCCTGGGCGACAAAGGTTGCGCCGCCTCGTTCTACCTCGACGCCGGTGGCTTGCACGCCGTCGAAGCGCAGCCGGCGCACCAGGCAGTCGGCCTGAATGGTCAGGTTCAGCCGATGTCTGGCCTGACTCAGATGGCCGAGGGCGGTGCTGTAACGAATGCCATCGGGATTGTTGAACGGGGTGGGCCGACGCCGGTGGATTCAGGATGGTTGTGGTCGGCACAATCGGGGAACCCGGCGGCTCGGCACGCCTCGTAGAAGGCGACCTGGCTCGGCAGCCACGTGTCGGGCTGAAAACGGTGGGTGATGATGGGGCCATCGTTGCCGTGGAATTCATCGTTGAAATTCTGGTCGTTCTCGATCTTGCAAAAGTAAGGCAGCAGCTCCTGGAAGCCCCACTGATTATTGCCCATGGCGGCCCAGGCATCGTAGTCCTCCGGTACGCCGCGCAGGAAGACCTGGCCATTGATGGCGCTGGAGCCGCCCGTCACCTTGCCGCGCGGTACCAACATCTGCGGTGCGTCGTCCGTCGCCTTGCCAACAAATTGCCAGTTGTGGTCGCTGACCATGATGTCGATTTCGGTGGCATAGCCGTACTTCACCTCTGCCGGCAGGTGCTCGAAATTCGGATAATCCGGGCCGGCCTCCAGCAGCAGCACCGATCGCGCCGGGTCTTCAGACAACCGCGAGGCCAGAATGGCGCCCGCAGAACCTGCACCAATCACAATCACGTCGTATTTCATGCCTTTACCTTTCTCCGAGCTAAATACCTGGACATCATAACGTACATATCTTTCCACTAGAATGATGATGTAGCTAATTTTGTCTAGGCGCTCAAATCATCCAGTTATCATGTCCCTCGACCCTCGAACAGAACCTTTGCATGCCTGGGCGCAGACATCTATAGAGTAGATGATTTCCATTAGCGGTTCTCTCCAAACGGCGCTGCCTTTTTTAGTACCAAGCTGCCTTGTCCACCACGTTACGCAGCGGCTCATCGGTGGCAAAGCGGCGCGCGTTGTCGATGAGTAACTCAAAACGACGCTCCGCGATGTTATCTGCATCTCGAATCGCCACATGAGGCGTCAGCAGGACGTTGGGGAGCGCCCACAGGCGATGCGTTGACGGTAGCGGCTCCACATCGAAAACATCGAGACCACAGCCGGCAATCTCGCCGCGCTCGATAGCCTCTACCAGATCGTCGAGCTTCATGGTCTTTCCACGACCGACGTTGATAAAATAGGCGGTGGGCTTCATGAGTTGGAAACGCGCCGTCTGCCACATTCCCTCGGTTTCCGGGGTGTGGGGTGTGGTGGCAATCACAAAGTCCGCCCGTGGTAACAGAGCGTCGAGGTCGGCCGTTGGATGCACCTCGACACCAGGGATATCATATTCCGGCCGTGGGTCGATGCCGAGCACCATCATGCCAAATGCCGTACACAGCCGGGCGGTCTCATGACCAATGCCTCCCACGCCCACGATCAGGGCGGTGGCGTCGGCCAGGTAGATGTAGGGACTTTGGCGTGCATCCTTGTCCCACCGCCGTTGCTGTTGAGCCTCGACATAATACGGTAGACCGCGAGAGAGCGCGAGCACAAACATCATGATATGGTGACTGATATGGTCAAAGTAGATCCCCCGAGGGTTACAGACGACGACGGGGTGCTCAATCAGCGCCGGATAGTAATAGCCCGGCGCAGGGCCGGCCTGTGGGTTTTGCAGCCAACGCAGTTTCTGGGCGGCCTGGAGCGTTTCGGGCGGCACCCAGCCATAAGCGGCGTCGGCGTCGACGAGTTCGCGGCGAGCCTCGTCGTCGGTGTCTGGCACGACGACCCGATATTGAGGTACAGATTGCTCTAGACGGCGAGCCCATTGCCGCTGGAGTTCGTCCTGCGGTGGCATCATGACAAACTTAATCATCGTTTCAAACCTCCTGTCTGGAAAAGCATTCATTGAAAACGCTATATTGTCGAGAATATTGCGCTTATGCTCCGAGGGACAATTGCTGCGGAGGGCGAGGTGGGGCTCAGGATGGATGTGCCTCAGACGTGTCTCGACGGTGTGCTCGAAGTGCAGCCGGCCCTCGCCTTTTTTCTCCGACTATCACAATGCACCGAGGCGTCAGTATGTGGTCAATATGTCGGGCATAGCAGGGTTTGAAGTTGCCGACGGCACCGAGCGCCGCCTCAACCCTGGCGATGTTCTGGTAGCTGAAGAGTTGTTAGCCTAGGACTATTGGCTGTTGTAGAGAGCGTTGCGCATCACCCGACCCGGCAAGGCTCCAGTATGCTTGCCGTCTTCAATCAGCACGTCGCCATTGACCACGGTGCATTTAATGCCCTCGGATAGTTCTCGGACGCGCCAGCCACCAGCCGGGAAATCATGCACCACATCCTCGGGTAGCGTCCGCACCGTGTCCGGATCAAACACGGTGATATCCGCTGCCATACCCGGACGCAGCAGGCCGCGGTCATAGAGGCCGAAGGTCGAAGCCGATTCAAACGTCAGCCGACGCACTGCTTTTTCCAGAGACATGATCTGCTGTTCCCGCACCCAATAGCCCAGCAGATTGGTGCTGTAGCCATAGCCGCCATGAAATTGCACGTGTGCACCACCGTCGGATAGGCCGATAATCGCATTGGGATAATTAAGGATTTGCGTCATCGCATCTTTGTCCGAGTTGCCCGTGGCGTGGCGGATGACGGTGCGCAAATTTTCTTCCACCACCAAGTCCAAGAAGGCGTCAATGATGCCTTTGCCTTGCGCCTGTGCGATGTCGCTGATGCTCTTATTCCGCATCCACTGATTCTTGTCCATTACCGGTCCGGCCACAAACATGTGCTCGTACCAGTTGCGCGCCAAGTTGATGGCAGCCATTTCGCCGTTGCAATCGACTGCCTCGTCGTGCAGTTTTTTGCGCACGTCCGGATCGCTGTAGGCTCGCAACTTCTCTTCCTCGGAGCTCCGCAGAATGGGATCCCAAGTGGGCGTTCTGAACACCTGGGCATTTTCCATGGTGAAGGTCGAGCCACTGAAATTCGGGCTGCACAGCGGGTAGGCCCGGATACCCGCCTCGGCGGTTTCATCGATAATGGCCATGAGCTCTTTCCACTCATCTGGCCGGCGTATATTCTGACTCAGATTGTTGTACACCACCTGGCGGCCGGTGGCTTGAGAGAGGCGGCTCATCAGGCGGTTGTCAAGCTCTGCGGCGCGGCCGCCGCCGCCCTGAATAATCCCGGTGCCCATCTCTCGCAAGACATCGCACAGTGCAAAAATCTCGTCTTCATTGGCCCACACCGCCGGCACCAAGACGCCTTGCGGATCGGTGTGCCCCTTGTTCTGAGACACGGACAACCCCAGAGCGCCAGCGCTGATGGCTTCGCGCACGATGTCCTGCATCGCCACGCGCTCTTTTTCAGTGGGCTCCCGGCCCTGACTGTCGTCGCCCATGACATAGTGCCGCACGGCAGAGTGGCCAATCAGGTTCCCCACATTAACCCCGAGTCTCTGATCGAGGGCGTCCATGTACTGGGGAATGGTTTCCCAGTTGAAGTCCAACGTTCTCAGCACCTCCATCGGGATGGCTTCGACATAGGAGAGGAACTCGGCCACCCGCTCTGCGCTCCCCGGCCGCACCGGGGCCAGGGCGAGGGAGCAGTTCCCGATGATGACCGTGGTGGCCCCGTGATAACAGGAAAAACTGCACAGCGGATCCCAAAACACCTGGGCGTCATAGTGGCAGTGGTTGTCTACAAATCCCGGCGAGATCACCATGCCTTCAGCGTCAACCACTTGAGTGGCGGCGCTGCCGTCAAGCTTGCCGATCTCGGCGATTTTGCCATTTTTGACTGCGACGTCCCCAAAGAACGAAGGCATGCCTGAGCCGTCGATTACCCGCCCATTCTTCAACAGCAAATCATAAGCCATGGTCATTTCTCCCCGCCGGTTCATGGGTCGATTTTCAAGTATCAAGGCGCTTTCCGACCCCATTATATACGGTCTAGCAAGGGTGTCAACACAGGCGGCACGCCCTCAAATATCTCATCGAGTACCGCCTCTCGCGCCTTTGTAAATATCACCATGTCAAGCTTTTTTTCTTGAATACTGCTCATTTGTTCACTTATACTTTATAACATCTAGATGCAATTTGGACGTCGGTCATGTTCTCGGCACATGCTGCGTATCCGCACGTACCGATACAAAGGAGAGGGGTGGACTATGGACGGACACAATTCCCCACATTCAATACGGACGCATGGACAACAGTCCTCGCCGGATAGCTGGCTGGCCCCGAAGGCGTGGCTGACATACCGATCCACCTCTGCGTGGCGTTGCAACCATGTACGCCTTCTGGGCGTGGTCGAGGCGGGATTCCCGTCGCCGGCTGAGGAAGAGCTGCTCGACACCATTAGCCTGGACGACTATTTGATTGGTCGAAAAGAGGCGACCTATATCCTGCGGGTTAAGGGCGATTCGATGGTCAATGCCGGTATCCTGCCCGGTGACATGATTATTGTCGAGCGCACCACGCAGTCGCGTGACGGCGATATCGTCATCGCCGAAGTGGATGGGCAGTGGACCATGAAGTATTTTCGCAAACAGGGCCACCACGTCTATCTCGAAGCGGCCAATCCAAAGTATCAACCCATTGTCCCGCAGCACGAATTGAGAATTGCCGCCGTGGTACGTGCGGTGATCCGCAAGTACTGATGCACTTTTGAGGAAACGGAAGGATGGCAGTCCTCTCGCTGCGCTCGTTTCCGCGAGCCATTATACACATCGATGCCGATGCCTTTTTTGCCGCCTGCGAGCAAGCTCGGGACCCACGCCTGAAGGGCAAGCCGGTCGTCACCGGCAGGGAACGCGGCATTGCCTCCGCCGTGAGCTATGAGGCCAAAGCCCTGGGAATCAAGCGCGGTATGCGCATCCAAGAGATTCGCGACATCTGTCCGGATATCATTCATCTGCCCTCGGATTACGAGACCTACAGCCTGTACTCGGTGCGCATGTTCAGCATCGTGCGGCGCCATACCACGCAGGTCGAGGAGTACAGCATCGATGAGTGCTTTGCCGAGATTACCGGCTTGCGTCGGCCGCGACGTATGTCTTACGAAGCCATCGCGGCGCACATCAAACAGGACCTCGAGCGTTCCCTGGGAATCACCTTCTCGGTGGGATTGGCACCTTCCAAAGTGCTGGCTAAGATT
>JAPULM010000564.1 GCA_027294925.1 bacterium | reverse complement strand
TGATTGTTGGTTTTTCTACTTAAACTCGACTTGTAATGGAGAACGGAAATACTCAAGAAAAATGACTCCGGCTTGTTGGGCCGCATCAACGCAGACGGCCTCTGCGTCGACCAGGAGTTGACGATCTATTTGCGTCATTATCGCCTCACCAAGGCGCCGTAGAATGATGCTTTGACACCTTGGACGTGATGTTTTATGCTCATGCGAATCATTTACCCAAAGCATTTTGAGTTCTGTTATACCATATCACATCTTACATGGTGGAGTCCGGCATGGAGTTTGGTACGTTCTATCAATTACCTTGCGGCCCGGATCAGTCGCCGTTGCAGCGCTATGAAGAAACACTGATTCAGGTCCAGCATGCTGACTCACTGGGGGTTGACATCGCCTGGCTCGCCGAGCTGCATTTTTTCCCCACTTTTTCAATTATGCCCTCGCCCTTGCTGGTGGCCAGCGCCCTGGCGCAACGAACACGTCGTATTCGCCTGGGCATTGCAGTGAATTTATTACCGCTGCATAATCCCCTGCGCAATGCCGAAGAGGCTGCAACACTTGATATCCTGAGTAATGGGCGTCTCGAATATGGCGCCGGTCGCGGCTCTATTCCATTGCATTTTTCCGGCTATAACGTGTCGCTGGAAGAAAGTCGCCAGCGTTTTCTCGAGGCCTTGGATGTGGTGTTGCTCGCTTGGACTAGCGAGACCTTCTCGTATGATGGAAAATATCACCAATACCACGATGTCAGGGTTGTACCCAAGCCCATTCAGCAACCGCATCCGCCAGTTCGGATCGCCTGTAATAGTTCTGAATCATTCCAGTTGGCCGGAGAACGTGGATGGCGGGTCTTTTCATCACCTGTGGTGGTACCGATACAGCGTTTAAAGGACGATATCGCCACTTATCACACGCAACTTAATGCACAGGGGACGCCGCGCCATGGCGATGAAGTTGCCCTGATGGCGCCGGTATATGTTTCAACCTCTAGCAGCAAGGCGCATGAGCACCCTGAAGCAAGTATCATCAGCTATTTTAGCGTCTTGCGTGATATGTATAACACGCCGCAGGCCAAGGCGCTAGCAGCGCAATACCCACGTATGGAGGAAATGCAAACTCGGCTGCAAAGCATGACCTATGAGCATATGCTAGAAAATTTTGCCATTTTCGGCGAACCGGCATTTTGCATCGATCGTATCCAATCGCTAAAAGATACCTTCGGCATTAGCCAGTTTATCTGTTGGTTCAACACCGGCGGTAAGATACCGCATCAGAGGGTGATGGAATCGATGACCTTGTTTGCTGAGCACGTCATGCCTTACATTGATTAAGGCGATTGCCTCGCTATGATGGTGATGCGATAATAGCACGGGTGACGGTTGATGCCTCGCTGGTAACCATCAGCTCCTGCTTCTCCGACACGTCGAAATGTGCCATCTGGTACATCTGTAAAGATCTAAGCGGCAATCCTTTAGCATGTCAAGGACGTTTCCGTTTGGTTAATTTTCTCGAGCTGTCAATCAAGTGTTTATTTGCTATCATTTCCTCACAAGTCGACAAGCCCCTAACGTCGTCTACGACAACCTAAACATACTAAAATCGGCACCAATTGCGGGGAAGGAAGCGCTCTCCATGGTTGAAATTCTCAGACGCCTGGCCCGCTTGGCCCGTGCTCATTTACACGATTTTATGGAATCCTACCAGGGTGGCGGATATCAGCCCTCGGCGCGGGATGCCTGGACGGATAGCGCCAATGAAGCGCCAGCCGGCGGGTACGATAGCCCATCATCGTTTGAATCCCGCTCGTCACCTGGCTTGCCGCACAGTGAAAGGTTGGCGGCTAGCTACCGTGTTCTTGATTTGCCTTTCGGCGTTACGATGGACCAGGTTGCCAAACGGTGGAAAACTTATTTGAAAAAATGCCATCCGGACCGTTATGCCACTGATCCGGAGAAACAAGCGGAAGCGACCGAATTGACACAGGAACTCACGCGTGCCTACGAATCGATCGGGAAGGCTTGGAAACAGCATGGTCCGTGAGTTTCGGAACGTTAGCGGACCATCATGCATTGGCAGTTACGGTCATCGTTTCTAGGGCAACAGAGCGACGCCTTAAACAGACCCCGGTCGATAGGTATAACTGAGAATCGTTACCAGTAGGTAGGCACTGATTAGAATCACACCGAAGGGTCGTTTCAACTGCGTACCGGATGTCATGATACCAATGCGGAAGACGATCAGGACGAATAGCATGGCCGGAAATAACAGCTTGAAAAAATGAGCCGATGCAACTAAACCGCCCTGGGTGACGGCTGCTGAAGCGCCAGCAACAAACAGTACATTCAAGATATCCGCGCCGATAACGTTGCCCACTGCTAACTCGCCATGCCCTTTTAGCGCGGCTGTAACAGCGGTGACCAGCTCAGGCAATGAGGTGCCAAACGCGACCAGCGTTGCCGCAACAATGCTAGGCGGAATGTGGAGTCTGAGGGCCGCTTCACGGACAGCGGGAATCAGTACCCAGGAAGCGCCAATGACCAGAAAAATGCCGCTGAGGAGTTTAAAGATGGCGGTTATGGTTACGGCGCCACTGTGTTCAGTTTGTTCTGCAACGGGGCTCGAATGTGCATCGCGCGACCAGCTGATTGATCGCCACAGATAAACAACCAGTAACAGCAAGAATATCACCCCCGTACCCTGTGGCAGACGGCCACCCGTTTCAAACAGCGTTTTGATAGAGGCAAACGGCAAGCAGGCGACGGCCAGCAACAAACCAGCACCCAGTTGAATCCAGCCTTGGCGGTTGACGATGGTGCGGTCAAGCGGTAAGGGGGAAATCAGCGCTGCCAATCCAAGGATGAGGCCGGTATCGCAAATCACCGATCCCACCGCGTTGCCCAGCGCCAATTCAGGGCTGCCCTGAATTGCTGCGAGCACGGATACCGACACTTCCGGTAGCGTGGTCCCGAGGCTAACGATGGTGGCACCAATCAGAATCTTGGGTACGCCCCACTGCACCGAAAGCGTCACCGCTTCCTCCACCAAGATGTCCGCCCCCTTGCTAAGCACGTAGAAGGTTATTGCAATCAACACGAAGAGACCCCACCAAGACAGGGTAGCAATAATCTGTTCGATCCAATGTTCCATATGAGCAGTACACCTTATAGTCTGTCGCTTTCGCATCAAATACTAAGTGTTCCCGGTAGGGTTCCTGCAAGCCTTGAGAGCATACTGACAGCCCTTTTATTTGTAAACGTTTTCCTCCCTCTTAGATTGCCGGCAGCGCCATGATCTATAGAACTGGGGCAGCAAAAAATTCGTTCAGATTTTCTTGCCAGAGAGGTAATTTTCGTGGACAATATGTAGATTAAGGGCTAGGGTCTATATGTCTCTGCCTAATTTTCGTCTATATCTCTTTGGCACATCAACATTCGTCGCAACGATCGCATATGATATATTTGATCGAGAAACTTGGTGCCAGAACGCTAGCGCTATTGTCGTTGCAGGGTCGGTTAGGCCTTTTTTTCGGCGAAGCGTTAGGACTCATTTTTATCCCGCCTTTAAAGCTTCACCGTGTTATTCGACAGTTGCATTTCATCGGCGCTCGTTCTTCTCTTGTTATTGCGCTAACCGGGGTCTTTACCGGCATGGTGTTGAGTCTACAAGGGTATTATACGCTGGAGCGCTTCGGCTCAACTGGCTTTCTCGGTTCTGCCGTTGCCATTACGCTGATTACCGAGCTTGGGCCTGTCCTATCCGCCTTAATGGTTACCGGCCGAGCCGGCTCAGCCTTGACGGCTGAGATCGG
>JAPULM010000563.1 GCA_027294925.1 bacterium | reverse complement strand
GCTAGACCGTATTGCGCATCACTGGGACGCTGACGAAATCCACCGACAACATCCCCACCTAGGTCTTGCCCAGATTTATGCGGCGCTTACCTATTATTACGATCATAAGACAGAGATGGATCGCGACCTCGAAGCACAGCTTCGTGAGGTGGAAGACATGAAGGCGAGTTGCGGCGAGTCACCGGCTCGCCTGAAACTCAAGGCCATGGATCTGCTACCTTGAGCGTGTCTTTCTATATGGACCATCACGTGCCCGTTGCCATTACCGAAGGATTACGGCGACGCGATGTCGATGTGATTACGGCGTACGAGGATGATGCCGCGCAACTCGACGATGAGCAGATCCTTGAGCGAGCAACCCAACTCGGTCGTATACTTTTCAGTCAGGATAAAGACTTCCTGAGCCTCACGCATCGATGGATGCAAGGGGGCCGTGAGTTTAGTGGATTGGTCTATGCTCACCAACTCGGCGTCACGATAGGCCAAGCCGTTCGTGATCTTGTCTTGATTGCTCAGGCGCTCGATAATGAGGACATGCGGAACCGTGTCGAGTTCCTTCCATTCTAAGTGAATTGCACGCCGTGACTTATCCAAGCATGAATGACTTGGGCTTGCGAAGAGCTTTTTACGCCGCAACGTACAGTTTAACGTCTCCCGTAGTCCACGGACGACGGCATCTATCCCGACGTTCAACATGTTACGTGCCAAACTTCCTGGCACAACGCCTCATGTTGAGTTTCAAAGAGCTAGCGGACAGGGTACGACAAGCTATGTCTAATGTCTCATATAAAGCGGCGCCCTAAAGGCAAAGGAGAAAGCCCTTATATCCCAAAGCTAAAGCATTGGGTTTTACAGGCTAACCTGATAAGTCTAGTACTGCGTACCCAGATTCCCAAACGTGACTTTGTATGGTTGTCTCAGGAGCATGTCTATCGATGTCCGAGGGACATTCATTGCAGCGTGAAAGCCGTGAGTTTCAGCGCCGAGCGGGCAGGCAACGCTTGGAGGTAATGACGTATCGCTGTCCCTCGCTGCATTGTATGGCGTGGCCAGGGGGGAAGGGGCCTCGTGCGTCTGTGCTAAGATGACCACAGCTCGACTGACTTTGTGAGTCGGATTGCAGGCAAATGGTCGGTGGCTAAACGGTGTCGAGAACAAAAATAGGACCGAAAAGGCGTTGACGAGAAAGGCCAAAACGTATGTCTTTCAAGCAAGAAAGTGAGCAGGTCCTGGCGCTTAACAGTATGGTGAGGCTAGGGCCGGAACAGGGACTGCGCGGTCAGGTGATTGCCATCTGTATTCGGCCAAGTGGGGTGATGTACGAGGTGGTTTGGTGGGTGGATTCACAACGCCACCGGCAATGGCTGTGCGCGGCGGAAATTGTCCCGCATGAGGGGCAAGAGACGACAGACGTGGGGCATTATCTGTAGGCGAAAATGCGCGACAACTGCATCATCATGATTGACCAGGTTTTCTCCTTGTCGGCCACGCTGCTACCCTGCTACTATAGGCGTAAGTTGTCTGGGTCGGACCGCCAAGGAGAGCCAATTAAGCGGCAGCCGGACTGACGCGCGTACGGGCGGAGTTGCAGCGGTTAGGTAACGAATTTCAATCACAAGAAGAAGGAGAGGGGTCATGCGAGAAGTTGCTATCGTAAGTCCGTTGCGGACGGCGGTTGGGCGGTTTGGCGGGTCGTTGATGGAGGTGTCGGCGGCAGAACTTGGGTCGTCTGTTATTAAGGCGGTGCTGGAGAAGAGTGGTATCGATCCCAATAAGATTGACGACGTCATTCTCGGGCATGGCTATGCCAGTGGTGAGGAGCCGGCTATCGGCCGTCTGTGCGCACTGAAGGCCGGCCTGCCGATCGA
Source organism: bacterium (assembly GCA_027294925.1). The sequence continues at coordinate 3,034 of JAPULM010000563.1, read as the reverse complement.
AGTGCCAGGGTATCAATTGGACCGGCGTTGTTCGTCGGGCTTACAGTCGATTCTCAATGCGGCGATGATGGTGCAGACCGATAATGCCGACGTGGTGCTGGCAGGTGGCACCGAGAGCATGAGCCGGGTGGAGTATTACGCGACCGAGACGCGTTGGGGCAGCCGGATGGGATCGCTGACCTTGCATGATCGCCTGACCCGGGCGCGTAGCACGGTGTCGCCGGAGGATCGCTTTGGGGTGATTTCCGGCATGGTCGAGACGGCCGAGAACTTGGCCAAGCAACATGATATCTCGCGTCAGGAGCAGGACGCCTATGCGCTACGCAGCCATCAACGCGCCGTGGCGGCAGTGGATAGTGGTAAGTTCGCCCAGGAGATCGTGCCGATCTCGATCCCGCAGCGGCGCGGCGATCCGATCGTGTTCGAAGTTGATGAGGGGCCGCGTCAGGACACCTCGCTGGAAGCTTTGGGCAAGCTGCGACCGATGACCAAAGATGGCACGGTGACGGCCGGCAACGCCAGTTCTCAGAATGATGCCGCGTCGATGTGTCTGGTGGTGGCGGCCGATAAACTGGACGAGCTGGGCCTGCAGCCGATGGCCTTTCTCAAAGGCTGGGCGGTGGCCGGTGTGCATCCGGCCTACATGGGTATTGGACCGGTGCCGGCAGCGCAGAAGGTGTTTGATCGCACCGGCTTGAGCTTTGATGAGATGGACCTGATTGAGCTGAACGAGGCGTTTGCGGCGCAGGTACTGGCGGTGGTCAAGGAGTGGAAGCTGGAGGATCAAGACAAGCTCAATGTCAATGGCTCGGGCATTTCGCTGGGACATCCGATTGCCGCTACCGGGGCGCGCATTCTGACCACCCTGCTGCATGAAATGGAACGTCGGGGTTCGCGCTATGGGATGGAAACCATGTGTGTCGGCGGTGGCCAGGGCATGGCGGCGATTTTCGAACGGCGCTGAGACGACCCTCACCCTATCCCTCTCCCTGGGCAGGGAGAGGGGATTTTGGGAGGGAGAAGAAAAATAAGGGTGTTGCTAGAAGTGCGAGGCGCACATGGCGATTGATCTCATTACCCTGGAAGTGTTACGCAATAAGTTCGACGTGATCGCAGACGAAATGGAGATCACGTTGCTCAAGAGTGCATACTCTAGCATTGTCAAAGAGGGCTTAGACGCCTCGGCGGCATTGTTCACCACCGGCGGGGAAACCATTGCGCAGGCGGCGTCGATTCCAATTCATCTCGGTAGTCTGGTACCGGCGGTCAAACGTATTTTAGAAGAATTTCCCCCTGACAGCATGTCGGAAGGGGACGTTTATATCATGAACGACCCCTACGATGGCGGCTCGCATTTGCCGGATATTGTGATTGTGGGGCCGATTATCTATCAGGGCGCCACCGTGGCGCTGAGCACCAGCATGGCCCATAACCAGGATGTGGGTGGTAAGATGCCGGGTAGCGTGCCGACGGATGCGACGGAGATCTTCCAGGAAGGCTTGCGTTTGCCGCCGCTAAAGTTTTACCAGGCTGGTGAGCCTAACCACACCTTGCATGCGATCTTGCGTAAGAATGTGCGTATTCCCGATATCCTGATGGGGGATTTGCATGGCCAGGTGGCAGCCGGCAATGTCGGCAAACAGCGCTTTATTGAGTTGTTGGATGCCTATGGGGCGGATACCGTGTCGGCGGCCATTGCCGAGCTGATGGATCGCGCCGAAGCAATGACGCGTGAGAAGCTTAGCGCCATTCCCGATGGCGCTTATACCTTTGCTGATTATCTGGATAACGACGGCATCGATCTCGATCAGCGCGTCACCATTCAGGTCACGGTGACGATTGACGGCTCGAATGTGCATTGTGATTTTACCGGCAGCGCCATCCGGACAATTGCTGGTGGCCTCCTTCGGGGGGATTGATCCGCGTAACGGGACGTCCTATGTGACCAGTGAGTTGGGTGCCGGTGGGGTGGGCGCGCGTCCACTTAAAGACGGCATTGATGTCCTCGAGATGGGGCCATCCAATTGTATGAATATACCGGTGGAGGCGATTGAGATGAGCTATCCACTGCGTATTCGGCAATACGGCATGCGAGTCGACTCGGGTGGCGCCGGTCAGTACCGGGGCGGCTTGGGCGCCACTAAAGTATTTGAAGTGGTGCATGGCGAGGTGGTGGTGTCGATTCGAGGCGAGCGTTATTTTACCCCGCCCTGGGGTCTGTATGGGGGGCAGCCTGCCGCAGTAGGGCAAGCCTGGATTGAACGCTTGGATGGTCGCGTTGAAGAAATACCTTCGAAGCGTGTTTTTACCTTGCAGCCTGGCGAGCGTTTGTGGGTGGAGACCCCAGGCGGTGGGGGGTATGGCGATCCCTTGCTACGCGATACGCTAAGACAGCAGCGCGGGGACATCACTTGGGTGTACGACCGAGGTTCGTTGGGGAAATCTCTAGGGATAAAATAGGCCGATGAAGGATCCGCGACATGGCGCACGATGAGAGCCACCAAGCAGTCGTAGACGATGGGCAGTTAGCTGCCGACGAGGTGGCAATTCTGCGTAATATCGAACGCCGGGTGTTGTGGCTCACCACGTATTTGCTGCACTACATTAATAAATTGCGTCCTAGCCCGGACGACCTGAAGGTTGGCGGGCATCAAGCCAGTAGTGCCTCGTTGGTGAGTATCTTGACGGCACTGTATACCACGGTCCTACGCCCTGAAGATCATGTGGCAGTCAAACCGCATGCGGCACCGGCCTTTCACGCCATTCAATATTTGTTAGGCAATCTGTCCTTAGACGCCTTGCGCAGTATCCGTGATTTGGGGGGTGTGCAGGCTTATCCGAACCGTACGAAAGACCCGGATGGGGTGACCATTTCGACAGCTTCAGCGGGTCTGGGGGCGGCGGCGACTATTTTTGGCGCGCTGACGCAGCGTTATGTACGAGATCATTTTGACCCTGCTGTCGGCGGCCGTTACATTGCCATTGTCGGCGATGCCGAGCTGGATGAGGGCAACATACCGGAAGCGTTGGGTGA
>JAPULM010000562.1 GCA_027294925.1 bacterium | reverse complement strand
CGTCTCCGGCCAACACTGCTCGAAGAGTTCGTTGCGTGACACCACCCGGTCGCGGTGCGCCAGCAGGTACCGCAGCACCTCAAACACTTTGGGCTCCAGAGCCATCACCTCACCGGCCCGGCACAAGGCGTACCGTTCGGTATCCAGCTCACAGTCCCCAAAGCGATAGATCATACAAGCGTCCTCGTCGGAGGTGGCCCAGCAGGGTTGACGCGCGTCTGCGACCCCACGCGGCTGGAAAATGGTACCCCAGCGCCCCGGGGACACACTGACCCACAAGCCGACGCCATATAGCCCATGTCTGTTGATTATATTGCCGTTGCGCCAGCCGAGGCACCGTGGGGCTCCTTGGCTGCCACTCGTTCCGTTGCCGGTTTCCCATTTCGTCCGGTTCTCGTCAGGCTTATGCGCCGCGCCCATTGTACATTAATCAGCGAAGCCTGGCAACAACGTCGACCGAAGAGGAGCAGCCATGATGGAGACCCTATATGTTGGACTTTTGATGCTCTCGACGCTTCTCGGGAGTGTGGCGTTGGGGGTGGGACTATTCGTCATCGTGCCCCCGGACGGGATAAACACAGAGAAGGAGAAGAAATCATGTACCTGATTAGATTAAGATTGGTAATGGCCGTATTTTTTGCTTTTGCCTTAGTGGTCCTGGCTAGCAACCCTGGCCTGAGCCCGCGTTCGGTGAGTGCCGATGTTGCAGACAATGAAAATAGTGATTGGATCACAAGTGTGTGCCAGTTACAGAAGTGGATACGACTCTACAAAAGTCAGTGAGACTGGATTTGAGCCAGTGGCTGAGGGGTTAGAGCTGCGCGCTGCGCGAAGCCTCTGTCGTCTGTGGCAACAGCAGGGCAAGTGCCCAGTGCGGTAGTTCCGCCCTTAAAATTTTCCAGCCAGAACGATATTGCCGGTGGGCTGAGGGACACCGCCTACCGGCTCCAACGAAATCGCCGCGCCGACAATACCGGTTTGTGCCAATGACAGACGCGCTCGGATGCGTCCGGTGCCGTGGGCATCGGTGTCAAAGGTACCAAACGGCAGAGGTGGTCCGGATGTAAGCCCCCAGAGTTGGTAGACTTTGCCCGACGGTGGCACCGGGAGGCCGTAGGTAATGACGGTCCATTCTGCTTGTTTCGTATCCCAGAATAGACGCGCCCCGGCTTCGGGCGCATGTTCCGTTCCAGCCAGGGCCAGAATCGTCACGTTGGGAACCGTCAGGAGGGCAACCAATCGCTCACCTTGCAAGGCGGCCTGGCGAAGCTGCTGAATCTCCGTTTGCAAGGCGGCGATATGCGATTGCAAGTTGACCACCGTCCACCCAAAGGCCAACGCGAGTAGTGCAGCGGCGGCGGTCGGGAGCCATACCAAAGGGCGGCTGAACCATTGCCGCAGTGTTCGCGGGGCGATGATTTCCGGTTCATGTGCATGATCGAGAGTTGGCAGTGAGGCTTGAACCCGTGACATTAAGCGGGCGCGCACCCCCGGATCGGGCATTAGAGGAGGCAGTGCATGGGGCAGCACCTGAACCACTTCACGGAGCTCGCTAACGGTACGAACCACATCCGGGTCGCCAGCTTGCAGGCGAGCCTCAAGGTCTGCCGCTTCCTGCGGTTCAAGAGCCCCAAGGACATAAAGGGCGCAGATTTCTTGCAATTCTTCGGGCGTCATGGGCGCCCCCCTAAGTGCGGTTCTAACGTATGACGTAGCTTGATCAAGCCCAAACGGATACGTGTCTTAATCGTACCCAAGGGCTGAGCCAAACGTTCAGCAATTTGGCTCTGGCTCAGTCCCTCATAGTAGGCCAATTCGATGGGAAGCCGCTGGTCTGTTGACAGACCCTCGAGAGCGGCAGCCACGGCCCGTGCCCGTTCTCCCCGCAGCGCTACGGCTTCAGGCTGGGAAGTTGGGTCCGTCCGTTGCTCTTCCTGCCGCAAAGGCTCTGTGCCAGCTCCCCGCGATCGTCGCGCTCGTAACCGGTCAAGCGCGCGACTGCGAGCGATAGTGATAATCCACGCCTCCAGCGTGCCACGCGCCGGATCGTACTGGCTGGCACTATTCCAGACCTGCCAAAAGGTTTCACCCAACACCTCTTCAACTTCTGCCCGATCTGTCAAAATACGAAAAATCATGGCGTTCACCAAAGGCGCCAGACGGTCGTATAAGGTACCAAACGCTTGCTGGTCGCGGGTCTGGATGCGCTCCATCAGAACAGAGCTTTCAAGGCTCATTTGATGGCATCTCCCTGCCCTGTTGCGGCTACGCTTAAGGTCACCCCCAGGACTTGCACGGAAGCTAGAATCGAGATGGCAAGACTGCAAGAAAAGAGAAGGCGAATGTTGCGCGTCGGCACGCCATATACCTGTGCAACTGCTTCATCAAAGGTGCCAAACAGAAGAGGCTTATAAAGGATCAGCACCGCCAAACCTGCCAGCCCCGCGACGACACTAATGATGACCAAATCTCGCCCGGTGACACCTAACACATGGCCGAAAAGCGTGGCTTCAAAATCTTGTATAAATCGACGTGTGTGACTCATGAGTGCAACGCCAACACCAAGGTTGCAGTGGTGATGATGCCAATCGCGGCATCCGGGTTAATTTCGCGCCTAGTGGTGAGTTTGTCGATCAGGATAACCGAAATGAGTCCCCATCGTCCTGCCCCGAGGTAGAAATTCACCTTAAGCAGATAGCTCGCAACGGCGCCACCGAAAATGGCATGGGACAGCCGATGACCGATATCACGCATCTTCCGGAGGACAATGAAGACGCCCGAGTCCGCACAGACTACCCACCAGCATGGCTACCACGAGGCCGTGCAGAAAGAAACGCTAGTGCAGCGCTTCAACTAGCCATTCTATCTGTCGCACTCCGACGGTGCGGGGTACCCCCCTTCCGCCTTCTCAACCGGAGGCCCCGATGCCCTTGCACCGGGAAATTCCTAAGGCTTTCAGCCTAACCCATCCTGATCTGCCTGTCCAGGGCACGCATTGCCGCGCTATGCCTAGCTGTGAGCGATGGTCAGCACCTCGGTCTTATGCTCTGTAATTTCTGATAACCTTGAGTCATGTAAACCAAACCCCTGTACCCTTGTGCAGGGGTTTTCTAGTGCCATGTAGCTGAAACCAAAACACGCTCCGTTTCTTGCCTGCTGAAGATTTAGCATAGAAGTATCATCATGGACACCCCTATGACCTCCTTAGCGCAACTTGGTTTGATCTATTTCTTTTCCAATCGTGGTTTATATCCTTTTGGAACATAATCCTTTATCATTTTGATCAACGAGATCAGTTGCTTAGAATATCGGCGTGTAGATATA
>JAPULM010000561.1 GCA_027294925.1 bacterium | reverse complement strand
CGTCGATGATGAGTTCCAGTTCATCCAGCACATCGGCGTCGCTCAGGTCGATGACCAGCAACAAGGCATTTGCATTACGCGCAATCTGCGCCATCCAGGGTTCCATGTGGTCGCGCGATAGAGGTGGAAGATCGACGAGTTGGATTTGCACGTCCTCGTAATGCACCATGCCCGGCATGGGCTTGCGGGTGGTGAAAGGATAGTCCGCCACCTCGGGAGATGCTTTGCTGAGCACCGCCAAGAGGGCGGATTTACCCACATTTGGGACACCGATCATGACAACCTGCCCCGCCCCTTCTTTGTCTACCAAGAGGCTAAAGCCACGTTGTGGGCCGCCAGGTTTTTGGGCTTCGGTTTTGAGTTTAGATAGGCGCCGGCGAATATCGGCACGCATTTTTTCCGTGCCTTTATGTTTGGGAATGACCCGTAACATATCCTCCAGGCAGGTGGTTTTCTCGGCAGGCGTTTTTGCTGCCTTATAGCGTTGTTCAGCCTCATGGTATTGTGGGGTTAGATTGGCAGGCATGCTTGTCCTCCATATTACTAAAGGCAGCTAGCTGGACCGTTACAAAGAGTCCTGGCCTTTTATACACACAGTAGGCCATAATGGCAATCTATTCAGGGCCTCATCACGTGTTGTATGGTGTATAAATGGGGGCAGATTTGAAATCTGTTCCCGCCAAGCTTTTTCGTAGGAGAAATCGACTATGGCTGGGAAATACTTCGAAGAGTTTACCATCGGCGAGGTGTTTAAACATCAACCGGGACGGACGTTAACCGAGATGGACAATGTGATGTTCACCTGTCTCACGATGAACCCGCAGCCGTTACACTTAGATGCCGAATTCGCCAAAAACACCGAGTTTGGCAAACCCCTAGTCAATAGTATTTTGACGCTTGGCCTCGCGGTGGGGCTTTCCGTTAGTGATACCACCCTGGGTACTACTATTGGCAATCTCGGCTTCGATAAGGTGGAGTTTCCCAAGCCGGTATTCCATGGCGACACGCTTTATGTCGAAACCGAAATTGTTGACAAGCGCGAATCCCGTTCGCGGCCTGATAGCGGTATTGTGTTTTTTGAACATCGGGCGTATAACCAACGTCAGGAGCTTGTGGCGCGTATTCGCCGTGCCGGATTGATGCGCAAAAAGCCATCTCAGGACTGAGTGCTAAGGCGCGGCGTAAAAATCGTGCCGCCTGTTCAGGCTGGCGATGCTATACATTGCGGGCAAGGACACATGGCGCGCAGCATATCCCAGGGGTAGATGCCGGTGCGGTGTCCATCACGCCATTCGATATTTAGCGCGTAATTTCCCACTGCGCTGAGGTGGGTTGGCTCCGGCGTTGCGGCTGCGCTGTCAACCATCTGGAACGGGTCGCCTTGCGGCGGCATGGCGCGTTGCTCACGGCAGGTGGCGCAAGGGCATGCATCGCGCAAGGCGGTATAGGCATAACGGCTTTGGTGCCCGTCATCCCATTGAATGCGCATGGCGCCTTGGTCATCGCGCTGAATTTCTACCGGATAAAATGATTTGTTTGCCATATTCAACAGTCATAAGGGGGCAACCCGCCGCCCCTGCCCTCTCCCTGAGCAGGGAGAGGAGGGATTCGTAGTCGAGTTACACTCAGTTGCCTCGCTCCTTGCGATAGCGCGACGCCGAGACTTCGGCTAAGGCGGCAGAAGCCGGTTTTTTAATCTCTAACACATAGGGCCGGGTGGCAGCAATATCACATAGGGAGTAGAACAGCTCAAGGTCATCTGTCCCTTCCCAGGCGCCGGCTCCCAGTTTCACGAAGGTGGGCTGCTGATCATCAAACAAGATGGTCGGCACGCCAAAGATATCGTATTTCTCGTCGGCTTCCTCGTGATCTGCACCAACAGCATCGCGATATTTACGAGTGCGCAGGTCTTCGCTCAGGCTGGTGGTGTCAATGTCCATCTCACGCGCAATGGCCAAAAGCTCGAGGGGGTTAGACAAATCGCGTTTATCATTGTGATAGGCGCGAAACGTCGCCATGTGAAAGCGTTTGAAGGCGTCTATGCCTTGCTCAGCCAACACGCTTTTTACCGCTTCGTGCGGCGGGATATCACGGCTAGTAAAGCGGCGATCTTCCCATGCTTTCCAGGTATCGCCACGCCGGCTGTTAATCTGTTCCAACAAGAACGACCTCCAGGTGATTTGCAGGGTGTCGCCAAGTTTCTCTTGCACTCTTTCGAGCCACTCCGCGGCTCGCCAGGCGTATGGTCAAACGTAACAGTTCCAGATGGTTAAGTTATATTTTGCACGCATCTCTCATGCCTCCCTCCGGTTTGAAATTACCTAGTTAACGCCCCATGGCGCGAAGAAAATCCTGTAATGAAGCGAATTGGACAAACGGGTTTTGCTGACGTTCCTCACCAATGGTTGAGGTAGGTTTCGAGGCATAGTTATGACCCGGATATAATACGGTCGCATCATCGAGCCGCATGAGCTTATTGGTCAAACTGTCGTACATCTCCTCAGGGCTGCTGGTCGGCAGATCGACTCGGCCGCAGGCGCCAATGAACATGGTGTCGCCTGCGACCAACTTGTTTTGAACGAGAAAACACTGTGAGCCTGGCGTATGCCCAGGCGTGTGAATGAGCCGGATCTGCACATCGCTGCCCAGTTCAACGATTTGTTCACTTTCAGTCGGTACTTTGGAAGAGTCCGGAACATGCTTCAAAATATGCGTCTCGGTTTTATGCACATAGACCGGGATGTCCAACACGTCAAGAAGCTCCACCACGCCAGGAATATCGCGCCCGAACAGGTGTCCACCCGTATGATCCTGATGCGTATGGGTAATCAGTACTTGGCTGATGGTGTAGCCGTCCGCCTCGGCTGTCTGCACAATGCGGTCGATCTCCCAGGCCGGGTCGACGACGGCCGCTTGCCGGGTTACCGGGTCACCGATCAGGTAGACATAATTCTGCATCGGCCCGCATTCGATCTGTTTGAGGTAGAGTGTCTCGCTCATGTCTGTTTTTCCGCGGTGTCGCTTGCCTCACGTCTTTCGATGTACCTGGACATGAATTTTCCCTCTCCCTGGCCAGTGAGAAGATTGCTTCCTGCCATGTCAAGATCCCCTTATCCAAGTTTTCCCTGCAAGGGGGCACAGACAACAGGCACAGACATTTTTGTCCACCTACCTATACCGCTGTATCAAAATACAACTATTCTGATCATCTCGTGCTCGTTCGGAAAAGTATCAATCTGTCTAACTGTAGCACGAATACTCAAGCTTGAGAAGCCCGACGCAAGTCGCTCAGCGTGTTATAACCATTTTGTTGCAGCAAGGTCGCTAAGTTCGCCTTCAATTGACCAAACAAGTCTGGCCCCTTGTGCTGCACCGCACCGCCAATCTGTACCGCCATCTGTTGCAACAAGTGCAACGTGTCGTTCAGATGTGCCCGGGTTTGAAAGGGGGTAGGTTTAACCGCGAGAGGCGCTACGACCTGCGTATCTCGCACCTGGGACAAGATCGCACGCACCACGTTGATGTTGCAGGCGCCACCCGTGTTGCACACCGCATGCGGATCGGCCAAATTGAGTTCGATAATAGCAGCCCCGGCCTCAGAGGCCGTCAGCGCCCGCATTTCATCGGTGCTTGAAGAACCGGCAACCGGCAGCGTTCATGGCGCACAGTTGCAGCAAGACACCACCTAGTGCCGTTGATACATCGATTTGCATAATTCCCTTATCTCATGGCCCGAACGGAACGCAAGCCATTGCCGCCTCATCAGCCCCAGAACAGGATGATCTTTATTACACACTACTTCCGTAGGCTATGCAAGAGTATTTTCTTCAGACAGGCGCTGGCGTCTGGAAAGATATCCTCAACAGCGTTATAATCTTTTGATTAATACCCAGCAACCTGATTACAGATTGAACAGGTTGGACTTCGCTACCGTCCAAGTCAACCTATGGGGCTGGCGAAATCTGTATTTGTCATTTGCAAGTGATTTTCAAGGTTAAATGGATGCCTGAACTACCCGAAGTGGAAACGATTCGGCGCGGGCTGGCGCCGCAAATCGTCGGTCGGCAGATCACCGCTGTGCGGGTGCGTCAGCCGCAACTGCGCGAACGGGTTGACGTCAAAGCCCTGCAGGAACAGGTGGTAGGGTGCACCATCGACACTGTTGATCGCCGGGCTAAATATATTCTTGTGCGTCTGCAGCCGGCTCTTGTGCTGGTCTTGCATCTGGGTATGACAGGGCGTCTCAGGGTCGGTCAACCGGCGGCGGTAGATGCAACGCACGATCATCTGATCTTCCAGCTTGGGCCCGATCTGGAGCTACGCTTTAACGATCCGCGGCGCTTTGGTATGTGTTTTTTGACCCCAGCCGCAACATTATCTGAGCATCCCCGTTTTCGTCATCTGGGTCCTGAACCGCTATCTGATGACTTTTCGGAGGCGTACCTACAAGGGCGGGCGCGTGGGCGTCGTGTTCCAGTCAAAAACTTTCTGATGGACGCCTCGATTGTGGTGGGGGTAGGCAATATTTACGCTAGTGAAAGTCTGTTTCTCGCCCGTATTCGCCCGACCCGAGAGGTTGGGCGCTTACGTCGTCTCCATTGGCAACGCATCTATACTGCCGTGCAGCATGTTCTGCGCGAGGCCATCGAGCATCATGGCACCACGTTTTCGGATTATGTTGACAGTGAAGGGCGGCGGGGGGAGTTTCAGAATCGGCTCCTGGTGTATGGACGCGAGGGCGAAACCTGCTGCCGTGATGGACGCCGTATTCGACGTATGGTGCAGGCTGGGCGCAGTAGCTTCTATTGTCCCGGCTGTCAGCGTTGAACGCCGAGGTGAGGCGCACCAGTGGGAATAAATGCCTTCCTCAGATCGCTCTTTACAGTATACTTACATGACAGAGCATAAGCCCCGTCCAGTTTGCCTATTAAGGCGCTTTGCAAAAATGGTCCGCTGCTGGTAATTCTCAATAACCGGGGTAGTCCGGGCGCGCCGACAGCTTGGTCGCTCTGTCCCAAACCATGCGGGCGAGACGCCCACGCTCCCAGTCCAGTCAGTGTTTGTGAGGCTGTTATGACGGATGTATCATTATCAGATTTACTTAAGGTAGCGGAGGAAGCAGCCAGCGTCGGTGGCCGTGTTTTGCTGGAACACTGCTACACCCGGCTTGAAATTGAACTGAAGGCACGGCAAGAAGTCGTGACCAATGTGGACAAGCTTGCCGATGCAGCGATTTGCGACCTTATCAGCCGCTACTTTCCCGATCACGCCATGATAAGTGAGGAATCTGGCATTCGGCGAACGACATCTCCATACACCTGGATTATCGATCCGTTGGACGGCACGGAGTCTTATATTCGAGGCCAGAATTTTTGCGGGGTTACGATTGCCGTGGCAAAAGAGGGACGCACGTTGGTCGGTGTTGTCAATCATCCCTTTCACCATGAACTCTATACTGCAGCGATTGACCGCGAAACGACCGTCAATGGCCATGCGATACAGGTTACCAAGGTGGGCGAACTCAAGCAGGCCCGTCTGATTCTTGACTACTCGCCACGCGATGATCTGCGTCGGCATTTCTGCGCTATCGAATGGGATCGTGGGTTCAAACAGGCATTTCGCATTGGCGGCTCGGTGGCTCTGAATATGTGCCTGGTGGCAAGAGGCGCAGCAGAAGGTTATCTTTATGGCCGGATGCGCAATCGTGTCAAAAGTTGGGATATTGCCGCCGCTGCCCTGGTTGTACAAGGCGCCGGCGGTCGGGTCTTAGATCGCCAGGGGCAGCCGCTAGACACCCATCAACCACAGGGTTTTTTGATCTGCTGCAATGCGTCACTGGATTTGCAGACCTTGTTCAATGGTAGCTTTCCCGCCGCAATAGATGTCGGCTGACAGGCGCCGCTTTTTACTGAGAGATGATGTCTCGCCCACCCTTCTCTACTATCGGGCTTGACTGAGCCAAGGGTTGGGTGCTATACGTTCTATTATTGCCGGGAAAGATACTTGTAAAAGGAGGTCGAGCATGAGTGAAAAGACTTACAAGCGAGCGACGCAAGACGTCGGCAACATGCTTTGCATGGAGCATGTGAATGTCTTGGTGCCCAACCAGCAAATGGCGATAGATTTCTATATTGGCGGTTTGGGGCTCACACGTGATCCTTATCTGATGGTCGACACCGACAATATGTGGGCGAATGTCGGCGAACAGCAATTCCATCTTCCGACCCGTGGTCAACAGGTACTGCGGGGGCATGTGGGCTTGGTGACACCAGACATTGAAGGTTTAAAACAACGTCTTACGAGGTTGAAAGATAAACTCGTCGAGACGGCCTTCGACTGTTCCGTTGAGGACGGCTATGTGGCAGTGACCGGACCCTGGGGAAACAAATTTCGTTGTTATGCGCCGGGGCCGGCGTTCGGCGAGATGACCCTTGGCATTCCCTATGTGCAATTTGATGTCGAACCTGGAACAGCGGCTGGTATTGCAAAGTTCTACAAGAAGGTCATCAAGGCCCCGGCCAGTGTGTCAAAAGACCCCACTGGTGACGTGGCACATGTGCGGGTTGGCAATACGCAGGAACTCATTTTTCACGAAACAAGCAAGAAACTGCCGGCATATGACGGCCATCATATTGCAGTTTATGTCGCCAATTTCTCTGGACCGCACCAGTTTTTGAATAAACGAGGTTTGATTACAGAAGAAACGAACGATTTTCAATATCGTTTCGAGGATATTGTAGACCCCGATACAGAGCGCCACTTGTTTAAGATTGAGCACGAAGTACGCAGTTTGTACCACCCGATGTTCGGGCGTCAGCGTCGTTTCGTCAACCGGAATACGGAACAAAATCTGCGCGCCTATTCCCGCGGTCACGATGCCTACGTGCCTGCCTAGTACTGCGTACCGCTTTACCCGCAAGCCCCTCTCCACCAAGGGAGAGGGGATAAAAACGCAAGAACGCTTAACCTGAGCGCTGCTTCAGCAGGTATTCGATGCTTTTATGATACCATTCTTCAGGAATCTTATGGCTTGATCCGAGATAGTGCAGGATGGATTCCAGGGTTAATATCGAAATAACGTTGATGCCTTCGCGTTTAAGTCGTTCTGAGCCGCCTTGTTGGCGATCGATAAGCACCAGCGCATTGTCGATAAACAGATCCTCAGCCGCCAGGCGTTCAGCGGTTTGGATGAGGCTCCGCCCACCGGTAATGAGATCATCAATAATTAATACGGTTTGCCCGCCCTCATAGGTGCCTTCGACTATCGTGCCTTCCCCATTCTTGGCAGGGTACAAATAAATCATCGGTATGCCGGAACGTAAGGAATAGGCAGTAGCTAAATGGAGCCCGCCAAACGGGACACCTGCAACGAGGTCATAATGCGCCATCTGCGGGTGGCGCATGCTTTGCAGGGCTCGTACTTCATCCCGCATGACTGCCACCGTTCGCTGCAACACTTCGGGGCTGCTGATGAGCAAGCGTAAGTTGACATACACGGGTGAATGGACGGCGGTTTCCCCCAATGTGAAATCGCCAAACTGTACCGCGCCAAGCTTCCATAGCTCGTCAGCCAACCACAGGTTGGCTACGCGTTTGTCACCTGCAGACATAAGAGGCATTCCTTCCGCTACGTAGGGCGTACTCAGGGTCTCGACCTTAAGACGGAAACAGATAACACAGTCTGGCCGGTTCTGCAATGTGTTAGGAGGCGGCCGGGTACGGTATAGCGCTATTACCCTGCCCGTTTGGCAGGAGCAGACATGTTGTTTTTATGCGATGCGACATTTAGGTCGCGGCAGGACCTCCCGCTCTATTGTACTACGTTATGAGGCATGCTGCCGTTGCCAAATCAGCCTGATCGGCATAAGCAACAATGACCTCGTCAAAGCCGGCCGCATCGAGAATGGCAATGCGTTGCCGAAGTTCATCTAAGTCAGTGACACGGCGCGCAAAAAAATCAGTGTGGGTTTGTGCAAAGGGAATCAGCACCGCCGCGGGCAAGCTGCGGTCCGCCATCCACTGCTGACGGATTGCTGCTAGCTTGTCGTTCCAGACCGTGGCAACGCCGTCACCAACTCGCATAGCGGTTTGCCAACCGGATGGACCAATCGCAGCCAAAAAAATGGGAACGCTAACGTCGGGTGGTCGTGTGCGCAACAGCATGGCGTCAATCTGAAATGCTTCGCCATTGATCGTTGTCCGTTCTCCGGCGATTAATTGGCGTAATGCCGTCACACATTCCTCAACCGCCTTATCATGCTGTTGAATGCCGGCTTTTTCCAGAAAGCGGCTGTTGCCTTTGCCCAACGATATAGTCAGACGCCCTTGGCTCAAGTGCTGCATGGTTGCCGCCATTTGGGCCACTATCACTGGATGTCGCGTGTACGGATTGGTTACCCCGAGACCGATTTGTAAACGATGTGTTGTCTGTATGATGACGCTTGCTGCTAACCATACTTCCCA
>JAPULM010000560.1 GCA_027294925.1 bacterium | reverse complement strand
CGCTGCCCTGTCGATCAGCTGCACCGGCAAATATTGCATGAGTCGTGCACACAACGCGCCTACTCCTTGGCTATGTTTCATGGGCCTACGCGCAGCTGTGCTCGGTGTGACCCGCCTCTCCCCCGCTCTCGAACGGCGTACCGCCCTTGCATGCCCCGTGTGGGCGGGCGGATTCTCCCCGCCCTGACGGACAATGATGCGTCGGCGCACCGGGCACGGATTTCCGCCGCACTCTACCAGACCTTTGCCTCGCAACTTCATCTGCTTATTGACAGGCTCGACAACCTGTGATATACAGACTCCCCGTGCGCATCGCTGCTTCCCATGCTGCAGAAAATCGGCGAGGAAGCGGGAGAGAAAGCAGCATTCCGGATCAAGGGCGCATACCGGTGGCAGGCCTGAGGGCGGTTGTGCAGACCTGTCGCATGTGTAGGTTGATCATGCATGTCCAGCAAGGAGGAATGAGTATGCAAACACCACAAAAGACGACGGGAAGTGTAGCGGGTACACCCCTCAGTCGGCGCACGTTGCTGCGTTCATCGGCCACAGCTTCAGCCGGGTTGGCTGGAGTCCTTCTGACTAAAACGCCCCCGCTGTATGCCCAGGAGCGCGTCCTGAAACTGTTGACCTTTTCCCATTTTGTGCCGAGCTCGGATGACGAACTGCAACGGCAGCTAGAAGAGTTCGGCAAAATGGCCGGCGTCAAGGTGCGTATGGACCGCGTGGCCCACTTGCAGCTCCCCACGGTCTATGCCAGTGAGGTGCAGGGGCAGAAAGGCCACGATATCACCGCCATGGCGATCGCAGGGCCACATCTGTACTCCAAACACCTGGTCAACCTCGACGATCTGGTGGACAAGTTGCAGCGTCGCGCTGGCGGCTTGAGCGATAAGATCGTGGGCAAGGGTGCCGACGGCCACTACCGGGCGATGCCTTGGTTCTTCATCTCTTTCCCAATCGCCATCCGCACCGACTTGGTCGCTGAGATCGGTGAGAATCTCCCCGACACCTGGGACGATGTCCACCGCATTGGCAAGAAGCTCAAAGCCAAGGGCCACCCGGTTGGCATCCAGCTGGCGCATTCGTTCGACTCCAATGCTATTCTGCGCGGTATTATCTGGAGCTGGGGGGGCAAACTGGTCGAGGATGACGGCAAGACCGTGGCCCTCAACTCGAAAGAGACCGTCGAGGCGTATAAGTTCGTCAAGGCCCTGTACCAGGATACCATGACAGAGGAAGTGCTGGCCTGGGATGACCGCAACAACAACGTCTGCCTCAATTCCGGCAAGTGCAGTATGATCCTCAACCCGATCAGTGCCTACAATTCGGCCCGTAACGACAACGCCCTGGTTCCAGGCACGCAGCTCCCGGTGCATCAGGTCATTAACCACATCATGCCCCCCAAAGGGCCGGCAGGGCGTCATATGTGCGCCGCCTATAACGTTATCGGGATCTGGAAGTTCTCCCCTATGGTCGAGGTAGCGAAGCAATTTCTCGATTTCCACTTCCAGGAGAAGCAACAGGAAGAGCATTTGCTGGCTAGTCTGGGCTATAATCAGCCCTTTCTGCAGGCTTTTTCGATGCATCCCATCTATGCCTCGAATCCGAAATTCTACTTTGCCCCCTATATTGGCCAGTACACGCACGCCCCCGGCTGGCCCGGTGCTCCCACTGCGGCGACGCAGGTGGTGTGGGATCAATATATCATTCCGGACACCATGGCAGCCCATGCCACGGGCAAAATGGGGGCAGAAGAGGCGGTGAAAAAAGCGGAGTTCCAGATCAAGCGGCTCTATCGACGCAGGGCGTGAGACACTGCCGCGTCGTAGCGCCACACCACAGAAAGCGGCGCCGGGAGGGTTCAAGCTCCTCCTGGCGCCGCATCGAGTAGAGACGTGGGAGGTAGGTACTGCACGGAGGAGGGCTGGAAACGACTTGATACACCGAGACGTCCATGGTATATAGAAGCGAATATACCGGCGCTATGCCTCACACCAGGGAAGGTCTACCGGCAACCAAGCATACAAGAGGTGCAGGGATGGCGATCTCAGCAAAAGAGCAGGCTTTGGTATTCACCGCACCGTCGAGCGCGCGGAAGCGTTGGCGGCGCACGCTGGGGCCAGATATTGACGGCTACGGGTTCATCTTGCCGGCAATCATTGTGATGACCTGCCTGGTCATCTATCCCTTTGGCCTGGCGATCTGGTTTAGCGTGAGTGACAAGCTCATCGGCGAGGAGGGTCACTTTGTAGGGCTGGAGAATTTCATCTACATCATCACGATGGATGACATCTTTCTCCAGACGTTGCGCAACACCCTGATCTTTGCGACCCTCTCGGTGGTCCTCAAGGGCGTTTTTGGGCTTGGAGCGGCCCTGTTGCTGCAACGGGCGACGCGGTTCAAACGGTTCATTCGCGGCTCGATCCTCATTCCTTTCGTCGCCCCGACCGGGCTCACCACCCTGGGCTGGTGGCTCATTTTCGACCCGACTTACAGCCATATTAATTGGGTGTTAGAAAACGTCTGGCCCATCCACCTGCTGGGCCTGGGCCCCTATCAATGGCTGGGAAATCCGAACCTGGCCTTGATGTCGGTCATCTTTGTAAACTTTTGGCGTGGTTTACCGTTTTTCGCTGTCACGATCTTCGCCGGCCTCATGTCTATTCCGGACCAGCTCTACGAAGCCGCCGAGACCGAAGGCGCTACGACGTTACGCAAATTCTGGCACATCACGTTGCCGCTGCTGCGGCCGGTGCTCGCGGTGGTTATTCTCTTCTCCACCATCTTTACGTTGTCCGACTTTAATATTGTTTACGTCTTGACCCGCGGTGGCCCGATGAACTCCACGCATCTCTTCGCCACCTATGCGTTTACCGTAGGCATCTTCAATCAAGAAGTCGGCCTGGGGGCAGCTATCTCGTTATTCCTGTTCCCCCTCCTACTCTTTGTCGTTATCTATCAGCTGCGCACGGTACGGAAGGATTCGAGTTATGGCGTCTAGCGCGACCACTTCGACGATCGGAATAGGGGCCAAGTACAAGACGCCCGCGTGGCGTATCCGGCAGGCCATTGTGACCTACACCAGCCTCATTCCCTACGTGGCTTTTGCCTTGTTCCCTCTGTACATCATGTTCATTACGTCCCTGAAGTCGAAACAAGAAATCAATAATCTCGGGGAGTCACCCTTTTGGGCTACGGGTATTACGCTTGAGAACTATCAGTATCTGGCCGAAAGAACCCATTTCTTCGACCACTGGATGCTGAATACGGTCATCGTGTCTGTGGTCGCCACGGCGATCTCGGTCACAATCGGTATTTTGGCGGCTTATGCCCTGGCCCGCCTGCGTTTCCGTGGGGTGGAGGCCTTCGGCGTGGCTGTGTTCATCACGTATCTGGTGCCGCAATCGCTGTTGTTTTTACCCCTAATCAATGTCATCAACTTTCTCGATGATTTCATTCCGATCCGTGATACGTACCTGTCCCTGATTATTACCTATCCGACGTTTCTCATCCCGTTTGTGACCTGGTTGCTGATGGGCTATTTCCGCACCGTGCCGGTCGAGGTCGAGGAGTGTGCCTACATTGATGGTTGCAGCCGCATGCGGACCCTGATCACCATTGTGTTACCCATGGCTTTGCCGGGCGTGATTTGTGCGATTCTGTTCGCCTTTACTTTGTGTTGGAATGAGTTTTTGTACTCGTTGGTCTTCATCCAGGATGAACTCCAAAAAACTCTGTCAGTAGGGGTATTTACGGAATTGGTGCGGGGTGATATTTATTTCTGGGGTTCACTCATGGCGGCTTGTCTCATGGGCTCCATTCCCATCATCGCCGTGTATGCCTTCTTCATGGATTACTATGTCAGCGGCCTCACTGCCGGAGCGATTAAGTAACCGCACCCGGGGACCATCCCCCGCGTCTCAGTTCGTCTGGGTGAGACACCCCGGGGAAATCGCCTAAGCTTCCAGCTTCTCACTCACTGCGGTAGCCCAGGCGATAGCTTGCAGGTAGGCGTCTTTAATTGCCCGCTGATCGAGATCTTGACAGCGAACCTCGTCCCAGTTGCCACGCTCATAAGCCAAGACGCACTGTAATGTGTGGCCCAAAACCCCCTCCTGGTAGAGCAGGGCGCGGCTGATGTCGTCCGCCAGCGGGAGTGATTGCAGCACCTCCGGCATGGAACTATCGAGCAGAGCATCCAGCACGGAAAAAAGGCCGATGGTAAAATAGGCTTCTTTCCCTTTCTGCCGCATCGCCTCAGCCAACAGCTCACACATCTTTGCCCGCACCATAGCCGTCACCATGAGTTCGTGGGGCTTGTCACCAATGCCCGTTAGCGTAATCAGACTGACCCACGTGGTGATGAACTTCTTGCCGAGCAGCAAGAGCGCCTGGCGCATGGAGCCTACCTTCTTTGACAAACCGTAGATAGGAGAGTTAATGACGCGGAGGAGTTTATAGCTCAGGGAAACATCTCGGCTGATAATCTCTTCCAGCTCGTCAAATTCGGTCTTGGGCTCCTGTAGCTTCGCCAGCAAGAGAACAACCGTCAGACGGTTGGCAGGACTCCGCCGTGCCTTGACAATGTCTGGTTGGCACAAGAAGTACCCTTGAAAATAATCAAATCCGAGGTTGCGACAGTAGTCGAAGTCGTCACGGGTTTCGACTTTCTCGGCCAGTAGTTTCGCGTCGTATTGATGCAGCTGGGTAACGTTGTGCTGCAAAGCGGGTCGGTCGAGGGCGAGAACATCGACTTTGATAATATCGGCAGTTTCCACTAGTGGCCGCAGGCTGTCATGATAGACAAAATCATCCAAAGCAATCGTATATCCCTGGGTTGACAGGGCACGTACGCCCTCGATCAGCTCCGCGTCAACAGTGATATCTTCCAAGACCTCAATCACGACGCGGTCGGCCGGGAACACCGCCGTGTAGTCCTGCAGGATAAAATCGCGCGTGAAATTGATAAACGCTAATTTTTGCCCGACGATTGCGTCCAGACCAATCTCCATGAAGGTATTGTGCAGCACCTGTGATGTGGCTTGGTCTCCATCGAAAACCCCGGCCCGATTAGCCTCGCTACTGCGAAAAAGCAACTCATAGGCAACGACATCGAGCTGCCTATTGTAAATAGGCTGTCTACCGACAAAGACATCAATCATATGACATCATTCCCCATGCAAACTGTCCCACTTTACACAGATATCCAAAACAAAACAGCAATCGGGGCCACCCCGCCCAGGGCTTACTCCTTGTGGGTATAGAACAGTTGGAAGGCGAGTTTGGCGGCAGGTGCGAGCAGTTTATTCAGCCCTACGCGCACGCGCAGCGCCAAGGTGAAGTCAAGGAGTTCGGCGTCCGTAATATACTGGAATAAGTCCGCATAAAAGCGATTCCAAAAGATCGGACTGACAGTCCATCCGACCATGGTTTGCGGGATATCAATGGTAAAGACGAGGTGGGACGCTGCCCCGAGTTGTCGGTGCTGGTAGGTGACCCCGGTATTTTCAGCCCCAATCAGCTTATAGAGCCAGAAACGATCTTCCATACAACTCGTCACAATCCAGCGGCGCCTGGCTTGCAGCACCACCATGGCAACGTATTTGAGCATTTCGCAGACGACTTTGGGGCTGCGAAATTCGGGCTCGACATAAAATCGGCTCACTTCCACACACTGCTCGCGACGCGGCAAGTGATCGGGTAAATCGATAAATTCCTCGATTTCCATCCGGTCATCGTACTCATGGAACATCATCCGTAGGGTGCCAATCGCCTTGTGCTGGTGGTAGACTACGAGAATACGCGAGCGCGTGTCGTATGCATCGGAACGCGCCTCATCGAGGGTCGTTT